>SFJA01000046.1 GCA_004556005.1 Bacteroidales bacterium
TCCCGCTGACGGATATCTCATTGATACACTGTATCTTGACAGGTAGTGCCCTATCTTGCAATCAATTGATATGCAAGGCGTTCGCTGCCGTTCCAGCAACGGATGATGCCGCAGTAGCGGTATCCTTCGCGTAGGAGGGCGTTGCGCATCACGCTGTTGTCCCTATGGGTGTCGATGCGGATGGAGTCGTACTGTGCCAGGGCAAATTGTGTAACGAGATGAACGATACCTTTGCGGCTGCCGTCGCTCGCGATACGGTGAATCGTCGCGTATGGGCCGTCATCGAGCCAATCTCCTTCCCGTATCTCTTTGTAGGTGGGGTCCTCGCCCGCCCGCAGCACGAATGTGGCTATGATTGACCCGGAATCTGTCACGACAAAGCTGTCGGAATTGCCTATATCTTTGAGTAGCAATTCATTACTCGGATAGTCCCCGGCCCATTGCCGGGGATTCCCGCTCTCCGCCATAAACTTCCGCGCCAGGGCAAATATCTCCTGCATCCTTGGCAAGTCTTCGCGCACGGCTTTGCGTATGACAATGCTGCCGTGACCATCTATTTTCAGCGATTTGACCGTATCTTCAGGCAGCTTCTCGCAGGCGTATCTCCGCATCGTAGCCGGCATTCTGTCCCAATTCTTCCGCAGGTAGCCGACAAGCCTTCCGGGGTCGCGTTTGCCTGCTTCCCGCAGCATCCATCCGGTCGCCTTCTGCAGCAGATCGTGCATCGGCCCGTCCTTGTCCAGCATTATGTCCGCTATCCGGAACAATTCATCCAGCTCCCCGTGCCTTATCAACGCGAGCGTGCTTACAATCCCTATGCGCTGCTCCCAGATGGTTTTACCGCTCTCAGCAAGCCTGTAAAGCAGAGACCTGTCCTTGTCCAGCAGCCAGGTGCCGAGAAGTTCGTAGCAGCTCAGGTCCACAAGGTCCCAGTTGTTGATGAATCGTGTATGCGACAGGTAAAAATCTATGCATTCCTTCTGAAGTTCCGCGTCCTTCTTAGCTGACTTGAAGATACGCACGATACAGAGCAGCGCTGCCAGCCTGATTTCGTGATACTCGGAACTTATGCATTCTTCCAGGTCCCCGAAACTCATCCCGGACCAGCATTCCTTTACAATTCCTCTGGTCACCGGTACCTTGATGCCGAGAAAGCGGTCGCCCTCGCCGTATTGCCCCTTGCCGGTCTTGAAAAACCGCGACAGGCCCGCCACCTGCGAGGGATCGGCCGCCTGCATCATCCTTATAGTAAGTATATTGCTCATATTATGGCGATGCATTCTTTTTCAGCGTAAAATCAATTTCCAGCCCGCTGCCGACTATGCTGCCCTCCAGTTCTTCAAAGACATCCTCAAGTATGTGCCTTATCCCGACGTGTTTACAACTATACTACGGTTCGTAGTCCCTTACGCAGCGGATCGAGCCTGTCGCTCCCCAATAAGCCATTGTCAGGTTTCCTCCGTTTATAGTCCAGGACATCTTGTACTTGTCCTCCCAGTTAGGGTCAACGTGATTTCCGAAATATCCAAGTGAGTAATAACTTGAAGTAATGTATCCATCTCCGATAAGCTCCGGATTGAGAAGGTACATTAATGTAAATTCTCGGATGTTCGGTGCCCTGTATCCTCTTGGACAATCTGACTTTCCTTCAGATAGGTAGGACTTGAACTTTATATATCCAGGTGACGATCCAGCATTGTACTCCACCGATTCACCGGTCTCAAATCCATTGTACAGACGCGCCATTTCGGAGGTTTCGTCGTAAGGCTCAAGTTCAATGGACGTCTTGAAGCGCTTGGACTTGTCGTTCATGTTGCTTACATCGAAACGCTTTTTGCCGTCTGTGCCAGTAGTAACGCTGACCATCTTGACAGGCACCTGCTCTTTCTCGCTCAAAACCGCTGCTTTTGTCGTGCCGTCAAATCCGAGGTTGCGCGCACAGCGGGTAAGGTATCTTGCCTTGTTATTCCACTTTATGTCGGACCAGTAATTGGATGTTGAAACACTTTCCTCTGCCCAGATTATGTATGGGAGATTATTTTCCTTGTTACTGCTGCTTATGATGTGACATCTCCAAGGGTCGGCTCCATCAAAAGGAGTACCCTCAAATTTAAGGTTGTTGGCCCTGTATTTGTCCGGATAGATTCTCGCATCCTTGTGTATGCCAAGTTCTCCGAGGAAAAGGTACTCGAGCTGCTGCAGCGATGCGGTGTACCATCTGATTTCCTCAGGGTTGATGATACCGTCTCCGTTGTTGTCCCTGTTTCGGGTGATTGCCGCGTATCTGAGGGCGTTTTTGGTTTTCTGAAGCATATAGAGAGGGAATCCGTTCACGCGGTTTCCCGGTTTCCAGTCAATGTCAATAAAGTCGCTCCAGTTGAGATCAACCCAGGAATTGCCACTTACGCTGCCCCACAGGCGTGCAGTATTGAACAATCCGTTATATTTGGAACTGTTGCCAAGTGACGGAGCATCCTTTTTTATATCCTCCATTGTAGTGGCCATCGTCTCGCTTCCAAAGAAGAACAGATAATTGTCCTCGTTTTCGTCGGTCATTTCGCATCCCCAGGCTGTTGGACAGTCTCCGGTCGTAGAGTAAGGGGTCTGGATGGAACGCTGCCTGATGGTTACCACGCTGCCTGTCGAGGTGCTCTCCTCGTCAAACGAAGACCGGGAGTCGCAGAGAATGTGCATAATGCGGTTCGGAACGTTGACAAAGTCCTTCCAGAGCGTCTGCGAGCTCTCGCCCGAGATAGGATGCTTGTCGTAGTAAAATTCGTCCACAAACGCGGTTACATAAAGCCTGTCCCTGAACCAGACGCCGTCCGGATTGCTGCTCGGGTCGCTGACCTGGTTGTCCGGGTTTTTTTTGTTATACCATTTAAGCCATTCTTCGTCAAATTCCTTGCGGAAGTCATTAGGCTCGCCGGCAGCCAACTTGCGCTTCTGTTCTTTTATGTACTTGGTAAATTCAAGGACATCCATAACGTCGTCTTCGCACAGGCCGTGCTCGACACCGTTGGTAATTACCTTGTAACGGTCCTTGTAGATTCCGTAGTCGCCCTCGCCGTCGTTCGGATCTCCCGGCCAAGGCATGCAGCTGGTCGAATACGGATTTTTATCATAGCTGTAGCTCTTTTCTCCGTAGCTGTAGCTGCTGCTTGAAGATACTTTGTTCACAACGAAATGTACCCACTTGTAGTCAAGCGCGGAAGGGATTTCCACGTCGCCCACCTTTACAGGCACGCCTTCGCGTCCGAAAGGAGTCTTGACGTACCAGGTTGCGGTTTCCGGCTCGATGTAAGCCGCATCGAAGCAAAATACATCCTGTCCGTAGTGGGAGTCAAAGGTCTTGATCGACTCTTTTGCAAGGTAGATGTTTCCCGTCGCGCCGCTTTCCGGCTCAAGGAATCCTTCATCGGAAGGTCCTACTCCTTCCTTGTTGGATGTCTCGACCTCAATGTCGATGTTGCGCAGACCCTTGATGGTGATGGTGTAGTTGTACTCGGTATTCCTTTCGATGCTGTAGTCGTCCTTGTCGCTTGCAAAGTCGCCGAGATGCACGTAGTAGGTCACATTGGCATTGAGCTGCTGCTGCTTGGCCTCGGTCGAAACGTCCACGTCCATCACGACTTCGCCCTTGATGATCATATATGTACCGAAGCGCGGAGCATTGACCCACTGCTTCATGTCGTTGGCGTCAAGGATGTATTGTCCCGTAGTCGGGTCCTTTACACAGAGGTCGCGCTTGTGGTAGTCGCCGCCTACGGACCTTACCGCATCTTCGCGGTTTTCCAGCATATAGAACGAGAATCCATCGTAATCGCTTGTGTAGCTGGTGCTTCCTATGGTGAAAGTGCCGCTTTCCATAGTCTCGAACGGAACCGCACTGGTGTTGAAGTAGTCCTCCTCGCGGTTGTTTGCTGCGTTGTAGTCGGCTTTCGCCTTCACTACGCTGCAGCCCTTCGGCAGGTTGATGACCTGCCACGATTCAGGGCGGAATTCTTTCAGAACCTGTTCGGTAACGTTGCCTTTGTCATCAGTGAACGAGATCTTGAGGCCGGTGGCGACCCTGACCTTGACGCTGACCTTGGCGTCGAGGCGCTCGAGCATGGCCTTGTTGGTCGAAGGGACGGTGATGCCGTCGCTGTTGATGGTGACTCCCTCGTTGTAGGACACCATAGGGAAGAGTCCGTTGCGGGAGGTGATTTCCTGGTTGAGCTTGGCGGTGAGGGCGAGAAGTTCGCTTTCCTGGGTTATCACGTTGAGCTTTTCCGGGGAGATATTGACCATATCGGCATCGATGTTGGCAATAATGTAAAGGTGTCCGTTGCTGAGGTTCGGTGCTTTGATGCGTATGGTTCCGTTGGTGTTGGCATCGTCTTCGCTTGTCTTCTGGTCCACGCACCAGCAGTTCTTGTCTTGAAAGTCGGATAAGCTGTCGTACTGTTCGCTTGAGTCGAAATAGTGTGCGTAGTAGCGCTTTCCGTTTACGAAGATATATACGAACATATTGAGCACGCGGGACTCCGGCACTATGTCAAGCGTCGATTTGGTCGTAACGTTGATTGTGGCAGGATTGCGGTACCCGAAGTTGATGTCAACGGTGCATTCTCCGTTGCCTACGCTGCCCTCCCTGATGTTTTCCCTCTCGCAGGAGATGGCTGTCAGACAGGCGCAGATGATTACGGCTATATGTATAAAAAACTTTTTCATCAGTTATATTCTATTTCTCCGTTGACAGGACCGTTCCAGTCCTTGACTTCAAACATAAACTTACCGCTGTTCTCGTTGTATGAAACGGTAACCACGATATTGATAAAGTCGTTTCTTGCAATGGTATGCACATCGCTCACCACGGCGGTCTCAGGGTCGATGCGGGTGAGGGGTGGCAGGGGCGCTGTACACTCTGGATCCCTCCTCGCGCGTTACAGGGAAGAGGTAGAATGTAGTAGCGTTATCTTTATCTTCTGCTCCAAGCAGGGTCCCGCCGTTGTTTCTTAAGTAAAATTCGTTAGTTCCTTTGCTTCTGATGCGGTATCCGCCGTCTTTTTCACTGAACTTGAAGGTGTTGTTCTTGATTGTCACCAATTTGACGGCAAAAGTTGATGGATTGGCCATATAATACTTTGTATCTCCGGCCGATCCTATATAATAGTTTTTATCGCTTTTAGTCAGTTCCCAAACGAGGCTCTCCGGTATGTTGGAGCCGAGCGAGGCAATGTTTCCTCCTCTATGCTCCTGCACTGTTCCGGCAAGAGAGCCTGAAAGCGAATTCTTCCACATCAGATAATAGCCGCTGCTGTTGTTCGCTGTGCTGATCAGGTAGTAGCCGGTGCCGGGAGCCGCCGCGCTTGTGCTTGCTGTGTATGTTACGCCGCTCAAGCCCTCGTACTCCAGGTTGAGGGTATATTGCAGATTGCTGTCATCGTATCTGTTTTCCAGCACATAACCGTCGAACAATACTGCGCTGTTGTTCCCTGCAAGTCCTTCTACCGTGCATCCTGACGACGGGAAAGAGCAGAGGAGGTTGGAGTTAGTCGCTACAGGCGCGCCACGTTGTACTGCGGTTTTGCCCGTGGCAAAGTCCTTGGCTTCTATCTGGTCAAGGTCATATACTCTTTTGATGAAGCTCGGGTCGGCAGCTTCCCGAGCATCCTCGTTAGGATCGTTGAAAAGGAAGGTCTTGGTCTTGGTGAAGTTGTCGCTGAACGTGAGGCCGTTGATCTTGAGCTCCCTTTCAGAGTTGTTGACGACCGTCATCCTTACCCTGGCATAGCAGCGGTTAAGCGTAAGGATCTTCGAGTTGAGACCCGGGGCAAGATAGAGGTCCTGCACCATAACCAGAGGCATAGGCATAGGGTAGCAGCTAAAGTTGGTCTTGTCCGCATTGAGTATGAAGTATCTCAGGTCGTTGTGCTTTGCGTAAGTCCTAAAGTCCTTTGATACACCGGCTTCCACGCTTTCCATAAACTCCGACTTGATGCTCTCGACTATATCGGCAACAGGAGTAACGCCTGCCGTATTGCTTCCAAGACCGGTGAATTTGCTTATTCCGGCCGGATGTCCGTCAAACTCGATACCCTTGATTGCCGGTGAAACATCATTGTTACGCTCCGGAGCCCAGTTTGCAATGCTGACGAAGCGGTAGCGGCCTCGCTTGAGCTGCTCCAGCGAACTTGCCGCATCCGTGGACTTGTGATGGAGCGGATAGTTGTAGATGAAGCTGATCTTTGCAGCGTCAGCCTTGTCCGCGTCAGGCAGCATCACGTCGTTGCTCATATCATACCATCCGTTCTTGCTCGGGCCGACGCTTCTGTCGGTGTTTGACCAGTCCCCGAGTTCTTCAGCATCGACGCTTCCGTTCCCGTCGCTGTCTCCGTAATTGAAAATGTCACGGTATCCTACAAGATGATAGTTCGAAAGGTCTATCACAAACACCGTAAGCCTGTACATGAATCGGCCGTCAACCACCTGCTCCCAGGTTGACCAGGCGGCAGGATTGTACGGGTCGTTCACTATATTGCTTTCGGAAGAATTGTGCTCGAAGAGCGACTTGCTGAGCTGGATGTCGGTCTTGGGCAGGTCGAGGCTCAGAATCAGGTCAACCGCCTCTTCTGACTCACCCGGAGCATCCACCACCTTTGAGCATCCCCAAAGCGCGGCAACTGCAGCCATTATGGTAAATATTTTGATAAGCGTCTGTTTCATAATTACATAACTATATCGTTGGATGAGTCGTACTTGTTCCAAGGAGCAATGTCCACCTTAAGCACCTCAAGGTCGCTCTTGGTAATGGAAATCGTGTAGGTGTAGCGGTATCCCGGAATCCATTCGCGTCCGTTAGGGTCGGGACCTCCGGCGGCATTTGACGTTCCGGTAATTTCCGGCAGGGGCACGGAATATACGTTGTCACTGCCACCGGTGCGGGTGGTGAAGCAGAATTGTACGTCTCCGTTCGATTCCTGAGGGATGATCATCAGCCAGCCGTTGCTTCCGGAGAAATTCTTCCCCGCCTGTTCTGCTCCCGGTGCAACCGAGTAGGCTATTGCCGGGTGGCACTCCGAATCAGGCTTGTACTGTGCGCTTGAACCTGTCTGCTCGTTCCAGAAATGCAGTCCGTCATTTTCCCAGCGGTAGAATTTGTCCCCCTTCGGGGTCGCATACTGCGGATACCAGACAATCTTGTCTGCATTGTAGATTCCTCCTTCCGTCACGCCGTATGCCATGATTCCGATGGTCTTGAATCCGTCATTGTCGGTGTTGGTGAACCAGCAGGAGGTGAGGTAGTCGCTGTCGTAGTACTGGTCTTCGGAGTTGTATTTGAACTGAATCTTGAATCGCAGTGCCGACATGGCGTGCTTCAGCTCCACTTCAAGCGGCTTGCTGAGGTCAGGCCATATCTTGGTGTCCACCTCGATGTAGTCCACAAGCAGGTCCTCCTGCATCTGGAGGGTGTTGTAGTTGACCATAAAGGTTTTGGCGCTGGAGTTTTCCATGATTCCGTCATTGCCCAGGGCTGCGAGGGCCTGTTGAGGATAGTATGCGCGGAACCTGTAAACGGCACCCATGTTCCAGTACTCCTCGTCCTTGCCGAAATTGTAGTTCCAGCCTTCGTCGTTGCCGCTGTCCTTGACATAGTATGCGAGCTGGACGTTTGGAAGCAGGTTTTCCTTTGTGACACCAAGGTAGTCCATATCCGCCCAGATACCGACACTCTCCTTGTAAGTGATTGTACTTCCGCTGATTGTAGGGGTACAGGCGGCTTTGAGTCCGCTGATGTCCTCGATTATGCTCTTGCCTTGCAGTTGCTCCACTCCCGTGACGCTGAAGCGCATCCTGGCTTCAGGCGTGTCGCCTTCGACCGGATTCCTGCGGCAGGAAACGGTGCTTGCCAGGACTGTAAGCAAAATGACGGTCAGAATATCTTTGCGCATAACAATTCCCTTTTTAAATCTCTATCGCGTCATTGTCCTGATTGATCCAGGAGACGACGGTAGGGGTGAATAGAATCTTGTACCGGCCGAATGTGAGCGTGTAGGTGTAGCGCTTGCCCGGTTCCCAGCCGGTAATCCTGGTCGCGCCATCATAGAAATAGTCATCGCCCACGCCGTCATCGTCTGTGTCGTTGCCGTTCACGAGGTCAATCGTGACGGTCTTGGTCTCACCGGAAACGCCCTGCTTGTAAGTAACCTCTATCATAACGTGTCCGGCACTGCCGTGGTCGAACTGCTGCGGAAGCAGGATGAGGTCTATGTCACCGCTTTCCACATCGACAATAGAGCTTCCAATCTCCTGGTTGAGGGCTGACGGCGTTGCCTGGTAATTCTTCTGGCTGCTATGTCCGCTCCAGGCCGGATTGCTGCTGTAGCTTGTCTGAACGTCGGTCCTGACATTTTCATTGAAGTTGCCACTCTCGTACACGTTTACAAGCCTTACGCCGGTAATGTAGGTTTTTGCTCCCTCTCCACCGTAGTTGTAGTTTGCCCTCGCCTTGAACTTTATGGATGAAAGGGCGTGGTTGAACACTATGTCCACACCGTCATAAGTCGCATTGGTGCCGGTGCTTTCGGTCTTGTTGAATGACCTTTCGCTATACATAAGGTCAATCTGCTTCGTCGGGTCGGAGTCAACCGTAAATCCGTTTATGTTGAGACCGTCCTCGGCATAGTTTACAGTCGAAGCCGCTATCGTTGCAGGGGCGCAGGCGGCAAAGGTCAACTTGCCGTTCTTAGGCCACCAGTAAGAAGGATTGCTGTTCCAGGCGCCGCTGCCGGGAGTTCCGTCATCGATGCCGGGATTGTAGCTGACAGTCACGCCGTCCATATACAACTGCCCTGAGCCGGGAGCATCCCAGCGGCTGAATGCACCATCGCTAAAAAATGCCCAGACCTTGAAGTCCTGACTCTGAGGGAAGGTTCCTTCTATGCTGCCGCTAATCGCCTTTGACCTGCTGGCGGCGACGATAGGATGGTCAAAGACAATCTCCTGGGGAGCACCGTGTGCGGTCTCCTTCGGATTGTCCTTGACGCACGCCGTCAGGCTTGCGAGCGGCAACAGTATCAATAGCAGCTTTTTGTTGATCATATCCAATAATCGTAGTGATGCTCAATCAGTTCGGTCTGGACGCTTGCCCTGTCGAAACTGAGAGAAAGTGTGTACACATAATGCAGGCCCGGTTCGAGCGCCGTCTCTATATCGACGGTTTTGAGGGTCTGGTTGATTGAGGTCCCGTCGGCGTTGAAAAACTCTACCTCAACGCTGATGACCGTATCAAGTTCCTGTGGCAGAACGAGCAAACTTTTGCCGTAACTTACAGGCTGGCTTGTCACGTTCTTGTTGCCCTCAAAAAAGACAACTTCCTTCCTGTCCCCGGTGATATTCCACTGAGGCTTGGAAACGGAGCAGAACGAGCCGCAATGGCTGACCTGCTCTATGCTGATGCGCTTGAGCACTATCCTCTCCTCCGGCTGCTTGCTGCTGCCTGCACGGAAACTGATCTGGCAAAGCGCGTGACGGAACGGCACGGTGGCAACCCCGCCACATTCCATCTTTTCCAGTCCGCCCTGAATGTCGGTATAAAGCAGGTCGGTCTGGTCCTTGAGCACATCCACGTCGTCAAACCTGACTCCCTTTTCAAGCGAGCATTCGCTAGCTTTACCGTAAGGAGCGTAGGCTATAAAGCCGAGCTTCTCGCCGCGTGCAGGCCACAGTCTTCCGCCTTCGCAGGACCAGCTGCCCTCACCCGGCAGTACCCTGATGTCTGAAGTGACGGCTTTCCCGTCCGCTTCCGTCCAGGCGCTCACGCCAAATTCTTCATTAAGCGGGTAGTCTCCGAGTTCCTGTCCGTCAACCTGCATATACATGGCCGGCTGGAAGCACAGTTCAACGTCCGGATCCCAGTCTTTCCTGACATCCACGCTGCAACTGCAGGCAACAACTGCAAGAACTGATATAATTGTGCTCTTTGTATTCATAATCGGTACCTCACCGCACGGTCAGGCGCGGTGAGATAAAAAGTTCAAATTAATCGATGGTAGGAACGTTTACCTGGTAGTCCTCCCAGTCGGTGATAGAAGGCGCGAAGTAAATCTCGTTCAGACCGAATGTGATATGGTAGTTGTAGCGTTTGCCCATCTTCCACTCGTGGTCGTGAGAGTCCACCGGATCACTGCCTGGCTTTACGGCAGTCTGACCGCTGAGTGCAAAGTGTGCAACCTGCTCAAGCGCTTCTTCTCCGTTCTGTCCGAGAATGTAGTACTTGATTTCGATCTCGGCAGTGCTACCGTCGAAGTCCTGAGGAAGGACGATACGGTTATTGCCGTACTGTGCCTCTGCGGTGGTGATAGGGGTAGATGCAGTTGCGGTGGTTGCTTCGCCAAGAACTACATCAACTGCGTCTCCCTTCGGAGTCCAGGCTGCAGACGCGAAGTCTCCCTTATTCTTGATATTCTTAACCTTGATGGACTTAACCTTGATAAGACTTGCATCGGTAGGTGTGGCTGCCTTTACATATACCCTGATTACAGAAAGCGCGTGGTTGAAAGGAATGTTCACACCGTCGTACTTATCGTTGGTGTTTTCTACGCTTGACTGCTTGTTGATTACGCGGGTGCTGTAAAGAAGGTCAATCTGCGAATCGTAGTCGGTAGACGCTTCAAAGTTGGTGAAAGCGATTCCGTTGGTTGCATCGCAGGTAGCGCTAACAGATGAAGGGCTGTAAGCATCAAATGCAAGGAAGCCGTTCTTAGGCCAGAAATATACCGTTCCCGGCTTCCAGGCGCCAGAGCCATCGGTAATATTGTCATCCACGCTTGGATTGTAGGTGACTGTAACGTCATTCATATACAGGCTTCCTGCATTGACGTCGCTTCCGGAAAGTTTACTTGCGCTGTACCAGGCAAAAACGGCAAAATCTGCAGTTTCAGGGAAGGTGGTACCCGTGATCTCGTCGGCCTTGGTGGCAGGGGCGAGAACAGGAGTCTCGAAGGTAATCTCGTTGAGATCGTTGTTTGCGACCTCAACGTTCTTTGTGCAGCCTACAAGCGCTACGCTTGCGAGAGCGGCGAAAACGAGTGTTTTCTTCATAATAATAGGTTGTTATTGTTTTGTATTAAATAATGATATCTATATGTTCTTCATTCCATTCCTTGAGTCCCGGGTCAAATCCGTTCGCGCTCTTTGGCGGCTCCGGAATCTCAATCACTTTTTCGATAAGCAGCCATTGTCTCAGTATGGCATCCTCGGTTTCAAAGACAGGCGCTATTTCTATGGTTTCGCTGTAAGGCTTGCCGTAAACCGTCATAAAGTCGAAACTCAGCTCGAGAGGATTGCTCTCCTGCGGAATCTTTCCGAAGGTACCGAAGGTCGTGTACATAATAAGCATATCCTCCGGGTCTCCTTCCCTGATTTCGTCCGCCTTCACTGCCCTCACACCTGCAGACTCCGATTCTCCGCCAGGAGTCATTTCGAAATAAATGCTCACAGGGTCCTTGTAATTGACCTCGCGCGAAGTAATCTGGACAGAACCCGCCATTCCTCCGAGCACGGCAACCGCAGATGAAACATATTTCATTCCCTTTACCTTTACCTGGATGTAATAGGACTTGACGACGCTTTCCGCTTCGAAATATCCTCCTTCCGGCGTGTACAGGGTGTCGAGCTTGTCCGAGTAGTTGATGGTTACACCCTCGACTGCAGAAACGAACAGGTGGTCGGCATCATATACTATCCTCTCATCGTCACCGGCCTTGGATCCGCCGCTTCGGCTCCTGCTGTAAAGCTTTGACCTCAAGTGAGATGCAATCTCGTTGGTATATGCAGTGATAAGGTCGTAATTCGCAGCATCCCTGATCAGTGTAGCCTCGGTATCGAAGTTGTATGCATAAACGTCGTATATGCCCGGGTCGGCTATCACAAAGCCGTCATAATATGTTCCCTTGGCATCCTTATGCCTGTTCCTGAGGTATCTGTCGGCCTTCATCGCTCCCGTTTCAGGGTCCGCAAGCACTATGCGTATCACCTGAGGTGACTGATACTCTGGCCTGTTGTTTTCCTCATCGTAAAATCCTGTCGTCACGTTGAGCAGTTCCTCGTCAACGTACACCCTGACATAGTGGGTGTTGGTAAGGTCGTACAGAGGACGCCTCTCGCAGGACAGCGCAGCGGCAAGCACCGCAATGGCTGCAATCAATCTGACAATCACCCTTCTCATTTCCTGCCTCCTTTTTTACCTGTTTCAACCCTGAACGGAATGACAAGACTGATCTCCGCCTTGGTAGGCCCGAAGTAATGCAGTACACCGGCCTTGTCCCGGTCGCGGATAAGAATCTCCCAGTCCGGAGTCGGTATATAGTGCTGGTACGGGATGCGCGCATAACCCGCGCTGATGGAAAACTCAAGATTGAGATATTTGCTTATCGGCATCGCGTAACCGTAGCTCAGACCAACGCTGAAAGGTTCTGTCTGATAACAGCCGAAAGTGTTGGCCTGGATGTCGCTCTTGCCGCCGAATGCATAGAGGCCGAGATAATGACCCATAAGCGCGTCACGAAGCTTGCGGCTTTCGGTCTCGGGTCTTGTCTTAGGCGCAAACCACCAACGCATTTCACCTCCAAAGCTAAGATACTCAAGGCAATAGCGGTTGTTCGGAGTAAGCCACCAAGGACAGTGATGCTCGTAGAGCACTGAGAACTTCTCGTTGAAAGGAACTTCGACAGCAAAGTTGAGCACGGTTGCAAGGTCGTAGAGCATATTGGTCTTGAGCGCCACGATGGTCCGCTTGTTGACCGGCTCGGGTTCAGCGAAGATGCGCCTTGGCGCCATTTCTCCCGCAGGGGCTTCAGCATCGCCGTAGAATGCAGCAACAGGAGGGATAGCAAACACCTCCACAGGATTCATCCTTTCAAGGCTGATATTGGAACGCCTTATATGTTTATAGTATGCGCGGTAAAGGTATGCGTAGATGTCTCCCACGCCCGGCTGGCTGCCGAGAGTGTGGCTCATGCGCCAGTTCTTGGTGTCGTAGCTTATCTTTGGGTCATCGATGATGCGGAGCACCTTGTCCTTCTTTTCCTGACTGAGCTTCCTGTCCTTGACCACAAATTCGCGCAGCATCTGCCATGAGTCGGCCGCAGTCCTGACGCGTGTCTCGATTACGGCTCCTTCATAATTGTCCCTTACATATCTCTCAATCGCCTGCGCACGACGCCTTGACAGCATATCATTGTGAGCCACAGTACCTTCCGGAGAAGCCTGACCGGTCACGACCACCTGTACCGAGTCCTCGACCCTGAGCGTTGCCAGAACGCTGCGCAGAGAGTCAAACGCCACTCTGTTGGTAAGGTAGTCCGGATTGAGACTATATTTGTCCCAAGGGAACTTGATCTCAAAATTGAACTTCTCAGCTTCGGAAATGGCTTTCATCCTATCCCTTTCCGGGTTCAATTCTGCATTGAACGGCAGTCCCGCATGCGAGTGAGCAAATACTGTCGATCCACTGCCGGACTTCGTTCCGCTTAGCACGCCTGTATCCGAGCCGTTGGCCGCTTGCTGGTGCGAACCGTTGCTGACCGCGATGATTGCCGTTGAGTCGTCCGTTGCCTTGAGGGAGTCGGCCAAAGGCATCTTCCCCTCCTTTGTTCCAGACTCTTCCTGACCCGAGTGGCGGGAGCCGGAGGCATAAGCGGAAGGAACGGCAACGATTCCGGCAACGAGCATACAGAGTGCCAGCCCGATGGACTGTACTCTGCTATATACTTTTAATTTAGCGGATTTGTCGTTTGTTGTTCTTTTCATAATCATAATTCGCCACAAGACAACCTGAGATCATCGTGATTCCATAGGTTATATCCGTAAATGACGAATTGCGGGCAAAGTTAGTTTGGAAATGTTTCAAATCCAAATATTCGGGCTCTATTTGTATGACTAAATGACAAAAATTTCAATTTTTGTCTTGTTGAGATGTTAAATTTTGTGCTTGATTTTATTTTGTTTTGATAAATGCTAAAACGACAGAAATTTGTTTCTATCCCTTGCAATAGTGTTTTTATATGCATAAATTTGTCAAAACATCAAATTTTTGACAAAACGGACCAAAAATGCTTTTTGTACTTTTTTCATATCTGCCCTGCGAACTTGCCCTCATAGTACTCCTTGTAGGACTGCTCTACAGAAACAAGTCAAAAACCCTGCGCTACTTCAATTTTTCGATGGTTTTTCTTGTTTTTACACTAGGATTTTATTCATTTTTGGTGAACGCCACCGGAGACGAAAAGATTGCTGAAACTGCCGATTTATTTTATCGGGTGGCCGTATCTTCGACTCTCTCTATGTTTCTTGTTTTCTTCCGAGTTCTTGTCGGAAAACCGCTTACCATCGCACTTTCTTTCTTGATGGTGCTTCCGCCCATTGTCATTGCTATTATTTCCCTCGTGCTGGGGATCACTTTAGGCGCCGATGTCGTCGGACTCTATCTCGATGCTATCAACAGACACGGCTACAATGCCTCACTCCAATTATACACTGGTTCAGACTTTAGAATCGTCTTTGTCTGTACCTTCCTGTACGCGCTGATTATAATGTTTCAGACGCTCCTTCTCACACTTATGCTCTCTACTGCCTTGAATCACAACAAGTTCCGCATATCGCAAATTATCAACGCTTTCAGAGGGATACCGATGTCTTCTGCAAATGTCATCGCCATCTTGCTAATCCTGCTCTCGGTTTTGCTCCTGATACTTTCGGTCTCCAGCCGATCACTTGCTTATCAATACAGACCTCTTTTCATAATAATCTTCCTTCTCGTCTCTGTCCTTATCATTCTGTTTGGAAACATTGCCATCGTCTATCCTCACTCAAAAGTAACGTTTTCCGGTGCAGGACCAGGCTCCGGCCCGAAAAATTTTGACGCAGAACTCTATCGCAACATGCACCAGCCACAATCGCCAACAGACATTCACAGTGCAAACTACCTTAATTTCTATAGCTATTTCATTGATGGAAAGGCATATCTGGACCCGGATATGACAGTGGAAAAGGTCTGCAGCGAAATGCAGACAAACCGCACCTACATTTCACAACTGCTCAACAAGGAATTTGGAATGTCATTCAGGGACCTTCTCTGCCGATGCAGGGTCGATTATTCCAAGCGGCTGATGAAAGAACAGCCCAATCTGTCTTTCGACGACGTGGCAAAACAAAGCGGCTTCAAGTCATCATCCCAATTTTCCAAAAAATTCAAGGAAATGGAAACTCTTGCTCCGAGCCGCTGGAAAAGTATATATATCAAATAGTTGGCCTACTGTTTCGATCCCTTGCGCTTCTGCAGTTGCTTCTCGATCTTGGCCTTTACTCCCTCTTTTATCTTGATAATCTGGGCACCCCACCTATTTACGATTTTTGCCTCCATATCAGGATTGATCAGAGGATACTTCTTGCGCATCATTGACATCTTGTAGCGCATATACGACTCTATGTGACGCTCCTTCTTATCCTCATACATATCGTTGAAACAGATAAGGATAGCAGTGTCTTCTATGCCCGGCATCAGCTCATTGGCAGCGGTCCCGAGCATAGTCATCTTAGGTGAAACGTTCAAATAGGAGTTGACAAGAGGAGGAATGTTTGCCTTGCGCGCCCTTACCGCTTCCTTGAGCATCTTGTAATCCTCCTTGACATCGTCGCTCTTCAGTATCAGGTCCATAAGCCCCGCGTCCGACTCGGGCATTATCGGATTAATAGGAGAGACAAGACCCTCCTTGTCTCCGAAATGCTTCCACATATAATGTAGTATCAGGTCTCGGCTGATTCTGTCAAGTGACTGATACATAGTCACTTTTCCAAAAAAATAAATAACGTTCGGATATTTGTATATGAGCGAGGTAATACCGTCCCAGAGATTGTCCATCGCAAAAATCGCCTTTGCGCCAGCCTTGGAACTCTGGTACTCCGGAGCCACGAAAGACCTTCCAAGTTCCATGACATGAGGCAGATAGTCGTTTATGAACGACTCCGAAAAGCGAAATTGGTGTTTCGACGCAAGCCGAGGCTGTCCGTCCTCGTCAAAAGCGACCTCGCTGCCGATGATATAGCGGTATCCGCCAATTATCGCCTCCGCATCCGGATCCCAGACCAGCAACTGCTTGTAAGGCACCTCCATAGTGTCGAATTCGTCCAGATCAAGGGCGTTGCCGGTTGCTCCGCCGGCCTGCCGGAAGGCTACCTCGCGCAGCCTGCCTATCTCGCGTACCGTGTTGGGCGAGTCGTGCCAGGTCACTACATACAACTCGTTGTGGCCTTTGTTCGTGTCCATAAGCTTCTTCTCCGGAGTGAGCTCAGCTTTTATCAAGCTGATATCAACGGGGTCGATGATTCGTTCCATAAACTACAGATTATAAATGAGTTGTCTGATTTGTTGCGCAGCGTCTGAGGCTTTTCCCATCGCCCGCAGCTGTTCGGGCGAAATCGGTTTGCCTATGACCATCCTGACCTTTTTGTGCTTGCCTCTGATCATCTCGGACGGCAGCATGAACATTCCTATGTTGAACTTGATGCGCAGCGCCCTGAATATCGAATCTATCACATAGAAGCGTATGCTGTTGCGCGCGATGAAGTGTATGGGAACAACGTATCGGTCTGTACGCAGGCTTTCTTTAACGAAGGATTTGCCCCATTCGTAATCCTGTATGCGTCCTCTGATGAACCGCGAGCAGGCTCCGGCGGGGAATATCAGCATCTGATTGTCGGAGTCGTATGCCGTCCGTATCGCCGACGGAAGGCTGCGTGCCTGCCCACCCATCTTGTTGATGGGTATGCAAAGCGGAGCAAGACCCTTGAGCTCCATCAGGAAACTGTTTGCCAGCAGCCTGATGCCCGTTCCGAACCTTTCGTTAAGCATCGCAATGGTAACTATTCCGTCTATGCCTCCCAGAGGGTGGTTCGAAACTATCGTGCACTTGCTGCCCGCCGGTATGAGATCGAAATTCTCCTTCCCGGATATCTCCGCCCTGATGTCGAGGAATCTCATCGCTCCCTGACAAAACTCCAGCCCTTCCTTGCCCTCAGCGAGAAAGTCGTTTATTTCATCAATGTGGATAAATCTCTTGAGCACACTCCTGACAAAGCGGGGAATCTTTTCCCCACCTTTCCGGGAGTCGATGACCGCATCAAGATCAATGCGGAAGTCCGGACGCAAATTCTTGTCTAAGGTGTTTTCCGCCATACGGTTCTAAGGTTTTGGTACTGTTCCTGCCTCGTTTGCGCCTGTTTGCGCTTGTTTGGGCTTGCTTGCTTGCGCTTGCTTGGGCCTGGTTGGCTTGGTTGCTTGCGCTTGCTTGGGCCTCGTGCGTTTGTTGCGTTTGTTCGCACATGTTGCACCTGTTTGCGCCTCGTGCGTTTGCCGCGTTTGTTCGCACATGTTGCGCCTGTTTGTGACTCGTGCGTTTGTTGCGTTTGTTCGCACATGTTTCGCCTGTTTGCGCCTCTTGCGTTTGTTGCGTTTGTTCGCACATGTTGCACCTGTTCGCGCCTCGTGCGTTTGCCGCCATGCCGAGGGCTGTCGCGTGTCGTTGCTTGCAAATATAATCAACACCATTTTGCTATCCAAATTTTGCACAATTTTAGTTGAGGTGGCCTGGTTGAGGTGGCCTGGTTGAGGTGTCGTGGTTGAGGTGACTTCGTTGAGGTGTCCCAGTTGAGGTGTCCTGGTTGAGGTGACTTCCTCAGGTTCTCGGGAAGAATCAGAAGTACGCTATGACGCCCCGGTCTGATGCTGTCGAATCTTGCCTTCGTGAAATTCACCTGGCACCTGCCATCGTTGATTATCAAGCAGTTAGCTCCCTAAAAAGGTCCAGGTGAGCCCAATTTGGTTCCACCTGGAACCGGAATATGCCCTGTAGGGCCCTGGAAGGCCGATTCGGGTGCCAGGTGAATTGCAGGAAAGTGTGGGACCGGGCTCTGAGGACCGTGCGTGGCAGGTCGGCCGAATTCCTGAAAATCATCGCGCGAGCGGATGTGCCCTGGAGGCCCGTAGAACGGCGATTGCCGTGCCAGATGAATTGCAGGAACGTGTGGGAACGGGCACTAACCAGGCTCTGAGGGCCGTGTGTGGCAGGTCGGCCGAATACCTGAAAATCATCGCGCGAACGGATGTGCCCTGTAGGGCCATGGAAGGCCGATTCGGGTGCCAGATGAATTGCAGGAAAGCGAGGGCCCGTGCACTAACCAGGCTCTGAGTGCCGTGCTTGGCAGGCCCGTGGCAGGTCGGCCGAATTCCTGAAAATCATCGCGCGAGCGGATGTGCCCTAGAGGCCCGTGGAATGGCGATTGCCTTGCCAGATGAATTGCAGGAAAGTGTGGGCCTGGGCACTAACCGGGCTCTGATGGCCGTGTATGGCAGGTCCGTGGCCGGCCGGTGGTCTTCCTGCTAATCATCGCGCGAGCCGATGTGCCCTGGAGCGCTGTCTGGAGGGGTTGGCGTCGCTCGATGGACACAAATCGATGCCATCGCGCAGGCGGATGTGCCCTGGAGGCCCGTAGAACGGCGATTGCCTTGCCAGATGAATTGCAGGAAAGCGAGGGCCCGTGCACTAACCAGGCTCTGAGGGCCGTGTGTGGCAGGTCGGCCGAATTCCTGAAAATCATCGCGCGAGCCGATGTGCCCTGGAG
>SFJA01000127.1 GCA_004556005.1 Bacteroidales bacterium
ACGTCCTTCCCCATCGACTTACTCAAATAAAGAAAGAGGATGACCCCGTCTATTGGAGTCATCCTCTTTTCAAAGTATCCGTAAGGTAAATTACTTTGTGATTACCTTAGCCATTTCGAGAACCTTGTTGCTGTAGCCCCACTCGTTGTCATACCAAGAGCAAACCTTAACGAAGGTAGGATCGAGCTGGATACCTGCCTTTGCGTCAAAGATAGAGGTACGGCTGTCGTTGCGGAAGTCGGTAGAAACAACGCACTCGTCGGTGTATCCGAGGATTCCCTTGAGTTCGCCCTCTGAAGCCTCCTTCATTGCTGCGCAGATCTCCTCGTAAGATGCAGGCTTTGCAAGCTCGCAGGTGAGGTCAACGAAGCTGACGTCTGAAGTAGGAACACGGAGTGACATACCGGTAAGTTTGCCGTTGAGTTCAGGAAGAACCTTACCTACAGCCTTTGCAGCGCCGGTAGAAGAAGGGATAATGTTCTCAAGGATTCCGCGGCCGCCTCTCCAGTCCTTCTTTGAAGGTCCGTCAACGGTCTTCTGGGTAGCGGTAGCTGCGTGAACGGTGGTCATAAGTCCACGTACTACACCGAACTTGTCATTGAGCACCTTGGTAAGAGGAGCGAGACAGTTGGTGGTGCAGGAAGCGTTTGAAATGATGTCCTGACCAGCGTAGGTCTTGTGGTTCACACCATATACGAACATAGGGGTGCTGTCCTTTGAAGGAGCGGACATGATGACTTTCTTTGCACCGGCGGTGATGTGCTTGCGAGCGGTCTCGTCAGTGAGGAAGAAACCGGTTGACTCTACTACAACCTCAGCGCCAACCTCGTCCCACTTGAGGTTTGCAGGATCCATCTCAGCAGTGATGCGGATCTTCTTGCCGTTTACAACGAGTGCGCCGGCTTCAGAAGAAACCTCACCCTTGAATGCTCCATGTACTGAATCGTACTTGAGCATGTAAGCGAGATAATCAGGATCGAGAAGGTCATTGATACCTACAACTTCGATGTCATTAGGGAAGTTCTCTACTGCAGCACGGAATACCATACGTCCGATACGGCCAAATCCGTTAATACCAAGTTTTACCATTTGTTTGATATAAATTTGTGTTAAACAATAATTATTCAATTCCTATCTCAAGAATCGTGCAAATTTACTATTTTTTTCTTAAACCGACATCATTTTTCTGTATAAAAAACACTTCCTTCGAGCCTGATGTCCTCTGACGATGCCCCTACCATAAAGTGGAATTCGCCCGGTTCCATAGTGAACTGCATATTTTTGTCCCAGATTGACATCTGCTCCGGCCTTACCACAAACTCAACCCTCGTGCTCTCGCCAGGCTTGAGGGTGACGCGCTCAAATCCCCTGAGTACTTTGGTATAGGTGGTGACACTGCTGACCACGTCGTTCATATAGAGCTGGACCACCTCATCTCCGGTTACTTTTCCGACATTCTTGACAGTGCATCCCACAATGACATCCTCTCCAGAGAATCGACATAGAAGGTCGGAGTACTTGAATCGGGTGTAGCTCAGACCGTGACCGAAAGGATACAGTGCGCCCCATACCGAAGTTCCGTTATCGACGTTGGATCCCGGTTTGAAAGGGAAGGCGAAAGGAATCTGGCCTACGCTTTTCGGGAAGGTAACGGCAAGTCTGCCGCCTGGGTTGTTGTCTCCGAAAAGGGTTTCCGCAACAGCCTGACCGCAGAATTCGCCCGGGAACCATGCGTGCAGTATAGCGGGGATGAACCGGTCGGCGTAATTGATAGTGGCTGCCCTGCCGTCAAGCATAACGAGCACTATCGGCTTTCCCAGGGCGTTGAGCCTCATCAGAAGTTCAGTCTGCCGACCCGGTAGGTCGAGAGAGGTGCGGGATCGTTCTTCCCTGACGGTCAGTTCATTGCCACCCATCACCGCAATGATTGCCTCACATTCTGAAGCGACGCGGACAGCTTCGTCCATCATTGCCGCCTCTTCGTCGCTGAGAGGGAATTGGAACAATTCGCTTTCAGGAAAATTCGGATCGATGATGTCACATCCTTTGGCATAGCGTACATCGGCATCCGGGAGCAGTTCACGGATGCCCTGATAAACGGTTTTGACAGGGGCGTTTGCAGGACCGTAGCGGCTTATGAGCAAGTTGCTTTCGTCTGCGTTAGGACCAATGACCGCGATCTTGCGAAGTTTCTTTGAAAGCGGGAGTAGACCGCCTTCGTTCTTGAGCAGGACCATCGATTTGCGGGCCGCTTCGAGTGCCAGCTGCTGATGTTCCTTGCTATGTACGATGCTCTCTGCAAGCGCTCCGTCGCCGCGATATGGATTGTCGAAGAGACCGAGCCAGAACTTTACCCGAAGGATGTCGGATACGCGCGAGTCGATGGTTTCCATAGTGATTTTGCCATCGGCGACAGCCCTTCGCAGCGGCTCGATATATACTTCCGGAGCATCGAAACATGTCCTTATGTTGAGACCGGCATTGACAGCCCGGGCTATGGCGTCTTCGTATGTCGGTTCGACGGCATGCTTTGTCTGTATATATTCGACAGCCCAGCTGTCTGATACGACATATCCGCGGAATCCGTAT
>SFJA01000128.1 GCA_004556005.1 Bacteroidales bacterium
CCTGCCGGCTACGATGCACTGCAGCTCGCCGGCGGAGTCGAATGGTTTCCTCTGGGCGGCAAGGACCTCAGATTGCACGCATTTTACAGCCACAACTCTGCCGTCGCCAGACGGCACTCGCTAGAAATGGGAATCACCTGGCGGTTTAACCTGTTCAACAGAAAATAATCGATTATCCATATGGCAAAGAAAAAGAAATTCATTCCCTCCGGGGTTGTGTGCATTCTTGCAATAGTTGTCATCTTCGGTTATATGGGCTGGGTTATGGGATTTACCAATATGCTGAATACCATAATGAAAACCGCCCACGACCTACTTCTTAACACTGTCTTCTACCTTATGGGCCTGTGCGTAATCACCGGCGCTCTCGGAAAGCTCCTGGTGGACTTCGGAGTGGTCGACATTCTGCAAAAATTGCTCAGGCCGGTGATGAAGCCGCTGTTCAATCTTCCGGGCGTGGCGTCCCTTGGCGCCGTACTTACTTTTCTGAGTGACAATCCCGCCATCATTTCCCTCTGTCAGGACAAAAAGTTCTCATACTGTTTCAAGAAATACCAGCACATTTCGCTTGTCAACTTTGGAACGACATTCGGCATGGGAATTCTGGTCATCATCTTTATGATGGGACAGGGCTATTTCGCAGCTCCTTTAATCGGTCTCGCGGGCGCTGTCGTCGGTTGTATCATAACCACCAGGCTGATGCAGTACTTTACCTGCAAGGATTATCCTCAATTCCGATACGAGAATGCTCTCAGCGATGAGGAAATGGCCAGCATCGAAGAAGAGGAAAAGGAACTGGAAACGAAGCCGCACCAGTCAGGATTCATACGGGTGTTGAATGCACTTCTTGACGGTGGCAAAAGCGGCGTGGAAATAGGCCTGGCAATCATTCCCGGCGTGCTTGTCATTTCGACTTTCGTGATGATGATGACCTTTGGCGGATCAGTGGAAGGTATGGATGCAATGGGCAATGACATAGTGGTTTACACCGGCGCAGCATATCAGGGAACCCAGTTGCTTCCTTGGCTGGCAGGCAAGATCAGCTTTATATTTAAATGGCTCTTCGGCTTTGAAGCGCCTGAGCTCGTGGCCTTCCCTATCACCGCCCTGGGAGCAGTAGGTGCGGCTCTGGGACTCGTACCGGAATTTGCAAGTCAGGGCATCATCGACGAAAATGCAATTGCGGTGTTTACCGCTATGGGTATGTGCTGGAGCGGATTCTTGAGCACCCACGCAGCAACACTCGACTCACTTGGTTACCGTTCACTGATCTCAAGGGCTTATACAAGCCACTTCCTTGCCGGTATCGGCGCAGGTATATTCACGCACTGGCTCTACGTAGGAATTACATTTGTCGGCTCTCTCTTAGGGCCTAAGGACAGCAGCGATGCTACAGCACAGACCTGGAATACAATACAGAACGAGACGTACAGAGTGGAAATAATAGTAGTTGAAAACGGCGTCAAGGCATCGCAAGCAACCCTGGACGTCATTTGAATGTGTCAGCAGGAACGCACCTGAGAGCACGTCCAACTACAAAGACTTGAGTCATTTCGGGAGGTGTCCACCTCCCGTTTTCCGTATTTCGGCATACTGCAGAGCGCATTCTCAGAGTTTCGGTCTCGGCGTCGACACAGGTCCTGAGTAGTTCGGCCACCTCTCTTTGAGACAGTACGACCGGAAGTCTGCGGCTTGACACTACGTTGCATACGTAATCCTGATACGCCAACGATTCTCGCCGAAGGGCCCAATGCTCGCATATGGCTACGATGCTTCCCGAAAGAGTGTCCATATTGACCAGACTGCAATGTCTGTCATCGTCTGTCGCCGTCTATCACCGTCATACAGTAAATGCCTGCACGATGTAAGCAGACCCGTGATGGAAGATTTGACGCTTCGTGAAATTCACCTGGCACCTGCTATTGTTGATTATCAAGCAGTTAACTCTCTAAATGGGTGCAGGTGAGCTCATTTTGATGCCACCTGGACCCGGGATGTGCCCTGGAGGGGCCTGGAATGGCGATTCGGGTGCCAGGTGAATTTCACGAAGACAAGATGCGACAGCATAAATCCGGGTCAATCCAATGCAAGCCAGTTCAAGCCATGCAAAGCGGGGCCAATGAGGCAATGCGTGATGGTTATGAAAAATGAAGGATAGTCTTTTCACAAATTGTAACAAATATTCTGCTGATTTTAAATGTCCCGCTCGGGCATGCTATCCTTGTATCAGATTGATTACACTGCCAGAGACTTGACCTCTTCAAGGCTAAGTCCGGTGCATCTTGCGACGATGTCCACCGAGATACCGTTTTGCAACAATGACTTGGCGGTCTTGATTGCAGTCTCTCGAGCACCTTCAGTACGTCCTTCTGCTCGACCTTCCTCAAGGCCCTCTTCGCGCCCCTGCTCAAGGCCCCGCTTGTAACAGATGTTCTGCTGATATTTGATGTCCCTTTCGTTCATAATATCCTTTATGTATGTTTCCTTCTTTTCCGGCGGGAACGCAGCAATCTGTGTCGCAGTCATAAGAGCCGACAGTTCAGGCTCTTCCGGC
>SFJA01000129.1 GCA_004556005.1 Bacteroidales bacterium
TTGTACATGCTCTTTGCGATGAGCTTGCGCATATTGGAGAGCTTGACGACGTGGAACTGCTCGCCTTCGCCCTGGATGTCGGTGTGGGTAGGCTTCCAGGTCTTGAGGTCGCCGCCCCTGACTGTTCCGGCAAGTCCGCTGCCGCTTTCCGGGGCCGCGAGTCCGCCGTCGGCCATCATGGCCTTGGCCAGTCCGGTGAGCTTCCCTGAAGCGGCGAGCACATCACGCTCGATTATGCGTCCGTGAGGCCCGCTGCCGGCTATCTGTGCAGTATTGACGCCCTTTTCCGCTGCGGTTCTGCGGGCTCTCGGAGAAACCGGAGCTCCAGCTACAACAGGGCCTGAAACCGCTTCTGCCCCGTTGGTTCCCGGGTCGCCGGCTGCGTCTGAATGCGCTGCTGTGCCGCCGGATTCTGCAGCACTGACTGTTGCTCCCTGCACTGTCTGCTGCGTTGCGGCGCCTGCTCCGGCACTCTCGCCGGTCGCCGGTTTTTCTGCAGCCCCGGATGGGGCAAATTCGGCAAAACTTTCACCTTCGTTTCCGATGACCATCACGTTGGTCAGGACGGGAATCTCATCATTGTCGTTGAAAAATACGGCGAGGACCGTACCCTCAACCTTGGCTTCCTCCTCAAAGGAGGCCTTGTCTGTCTCGTAACTGAAAAGTACGTCACCTACAGCGACTTTGTCGCCCGGCTTTTTCTTAAATTCAGTTACTATACAACTTTCGACAGACTGCCCCTGCTTGGGCATAATTACTGGTGTTGCCATTGTTATTCTATAATTGGTTACAAGTCGTTTCAAGGAATCTTAAAATTCCTATCCTCAAATGTACCAATTTTTCGCGTAGAAAAAAATAGCAAAAACAAAAAAGATAACAATTACGCACAGATTAGCAGTCCGAGCACCGCTCCGGCAGCAAGCAGGACCATAGGCCCGAGTTTAAGCCAAACATAGGCGGCAAAGGATGCAGCAAAGAGTGCCCAGGACTTCCAGTCAGGGAAATTGTCTGTAAGTATCTGAACGATAGGCCCTGATCCTCCCAGGTTGAAACGCAGCATCAGTGCGAGGGCTGCCGCGCCGACCAGACCGGCGACTGCCGGCCTCAAAGTGGACATAACTCCCTGAAACAGAGAATTGGTATGGAACTTTGTGTAGAAGCGGACGATGGCCAGCATAATCAAAAAACTGGGCAGGACGACCGCAAGCGATGCGGCTGCGCTGCCCAGGCAGGCGAGTGCCTCGGATGCGCCCGCATTTTTCATTACTTCGTAGCCAACGTAGGTGGAGCAGTTGAGTCCGACAGGGCCCGGGGTCATTTGTGAAATGGCCAGGATGTCGGTGAATACGCTTTCGCTTATCCATCCCTTGGCGATGACTATCTCGCTCTGTATGATACCGATAACGGCATATCCTCCGCCCACGGTGAACAGCCCGATCAGGAAAAAGGACCAGAATAGTTCAAGCAGCAGACCTATCATTTTCCAGCCCTCCTGTTCTGTCTATAAAGTGAAATAGCCAAGGATAAAACTATCAGAGTCAGCAATACCCAGAAGGCTGACACCTTGAGCAGGGCTATTGCGGCAATGCTGCCAAGACTTATTGCCCATTGCCACCAGCGTGACTGCTTTTTCATCAGGTTGAAACAGTAGCCTGCAATGATTCCGACTGCAACAGGTCTGACTCCGGCAAATATCCTCATAACCCAGGGATTGTCACGGAATGAGCTGAAAAACAATGCGATAAGCAGGATGGTCAGGAAAGGTGCAATGATGCATCCGAAGGTGGCGGCTATGCTGCCGGCGAGTCCCCTGAGTTTGTAGCCTGCAAAAATCGACATATTTACGGTCAGCAGCCCCGGCGCGCTCTGAGCAATCGCGACTATATCCGGGAGCTCTTCCTCGCTGATCCATCCTCTCCCACGCATCTCGGCTTCAATGGCCGGAACCATCATATATCCGCCTCCAATCGTGAAGGCTCCAATCTTGGCAAACACCCAGAATATTTTCCACAAAGAAACCATAGTGCAAAATTACTCAATCTCGGGAAAATTACGTATCTTTACAAACTGCAAACTTTAAAAAACTCAATATGGACTCAAAAGAAAGAATTGCCAGGGGACTGGCCGTATCGACTGACACAAAGATATTTGAAATGCGCTCCGGTGCAGCTGAGTGTGCGCCGCAGGTGTTCAAGCAGTGCTTCCCAGGACGCAAGGCCGCCATTGTCGCTGACGTGAACACCTGGCGGGTTCTGGGCAAATCGGTCGATTCTCTTTTCCGCGAGGCCTCGATTCCGACCGAAAGCTACGTCATCGACAAGAACGAATTCCACGCTGAGTGGCGCTATGTCGAGATGACCGACAGGATAGTCGAAGGCCGCTTCGACGAGGCCAGGGCACTGGAGAATTCTACCGGATACAGCGACAGCCCGGCCGAGGACTCGTTCAGGCCTGCAGACGAGAACAATTTCGTGCTGGTTTCAGTAGGTTCCGGGGTCATCAATGACCTTTGCAAACTTGCCTCGCACCATCACGC
>SFJA01000047.1 GCA_004556005.1 Bacteroidales bacterium
ACAACATAATCCCGCCACGGCACGTCGGAAATGCGCACGTACTGTGACAGGTACAGGATAATTCAGTATGATTCGGTCCTATTGCGTGCCTCAGCGGTCAAGCTGGATAGACTCTATGTAGTCCTGCTGCGGTACGCAGTTGGTACAACGGCAGTTGGCGATGAAGGCGTCAAGGGTGGCCCGGGAAGCGGCCATATCGGGGCGGGCCTTGCGTATCGCCTCGTAGCTGCTGCGGTCCGATTCGGCAAAGTCTATGATGGCTTGCCAGCCTTCAGGACGGGTGATGCCAATCATACAGGAGGAGTCAAGCTTTTTGTATGGCCAGAAGGTCCATCCTATATTGAGTTCCCGCATTGCGTTGCAGAAACGGTCCTGCCACTCTATGGTGTTGTGCCCTATTTCGCCCATATACATCGGCAAGCCTGTCTTGTCCCTGAATGAGCTGAAATTGCCTATTGCTTCCTTGCAGGCATCTCCTCCGTACCTGTGGCAGGTAAACATTATCTTGTCATCAAAGCTCCAGTCGGTGAAATTGTCGAATCGGCTGTTCCACTGAGGGCCTCCGAGGAGAATGATATGATTGCGGTCATACCTGCGGATTGCTTCAACCGTCCGCTTGTAAAGCGGTTCAAGCAGAGGGTTGAAATACTCATCATCAAAATAGGTCGCAATAGGCTCATTCATAAGTTCATAGCCAAGTATTACGGGCTCTTCGGCATAATGGGCGGCTATTCTTGTCCAGATGTCAATAAAGAGTTCCTGGGACTTTTCGCTTTCGAAAAGCCAGGGATATCCGTAGCTGTTGTCAATGTTGTCTCCGGTCTGTCCTCCCGGGCAATCGTGCATATCGAGAATCAGGTAGAGTCCGGCATCACGGCACCATTCCACGAGGGCATCTATCCTCTCAAATCCGTCCTGTGCCGACACTAGACCCATATAATCCTCGTCAGTGAAAAGTTTGTAATTGAAAGGCAGCCTGACGGTATTGGCACCGCAGGATGCTATGAAGCGTATGTCCTCTTCTGTAATATAATTATCCTTGAATTCTTTCCAGAATTCTGCCGCCTCGTCCGGCCCCACGAGCTCGCAGAGCATATCATCGATCATCCAGGCAGAATTGGTCTTGGAAAAACCGAACATATAGCCTTCCGGGTTAAGCCAGTTTCCCAGGTTGGTGCCTCGTATTTCAAGTTTGCTTCCGTCCGGACGGCGCAGGTCGGTGCCGTCGATGACAACGAATCCGGCTTTTGGGGAACAGGCATTGAAAAAGCAAAGAAATCCACTGACAATCAGGAAAATACTAAGGATTCTTAATCTTGGTTTCATATCAGTTTCTATAATTTGTACAGATTGTTGTCAAGCCACTCGAGTCGATTGGTATAGAAATATTTGAGCCAGGAAATCTCGGCTTCGTAACTGCCTGTCACCTTTACGTTCGGCCATACATAGGTACCGAGAATCTTCCATTTGCTGAAGTTTCGGGCAGGTGCCTCCCCCATTTCCTTTACGAGTTTGTCTATATATTCAGGCATGCGGCTAAGTTCGGAATAAACTTCCGACCAACGGTCCTGCACTGCCGCGACGAAGGCCGGATCCTGGAACAGACGGTTATACCAGCCTTCCCCTTTGTTGGAAGCCGTATTGTAATCCTTGACCCACCATCCGTAAGGGCCGTTGGGGTCTCCGTTGCATCCGTCAATATCCCAAGGAAAATAGTCGGCATTTCCGTAACTCAGGTCAAAATCCCATACGTGGCAGAAATGCAGCTTGCCGTCAGACTTGAGCAAGGTAAGAAAGGCGCTCTTGCGTACATTTCCGTCAATATCCTTGGCAAGTTCCCTGATTATATAATTGTCAATGAATGATCTGACGTCAATGTAAGCTGCATAGCCCTTTTCCGGGTCCTTGAAATCCTTTCCCCACAGTGCCGTTTCAAATTCATTGAAAAAGCTTCGTACCCATTCCTGAGTGGCCGCGGGCGGAGTCTCCGGTTCCTTGAACTGAACAGGAACACCGCAGCGGGAAGTCCAGAAATAGCAGGGAGCATCTATGCTCTGTTCTATTTCAAGATACATATCCCCGGCGGCAAGGTCTATATTGACCTTGTTTCGCGTCACCTCCTTCTTTTCGAACAGATTGTAAACTCCCTGATACTCACCGTTTATCCACAGCTCCACTATGCGGTAGCGAGGAGTCCAGTCCATACCGAGAATCTCCGAAGTCTTCATCGCCACCGCATTTCTCAGCAGCGACTTGTCGGAGTAATTTGCAAGGAATACCCAGTCCTTGTTTGCAGGCATACCAAGCACTTTCTGCTGCTCCGAAAGTTTGATTTTGAAGGGCTTTTTCGGCATATCCCAAGTCGAGTTTCCCCTGCCCTGGATTTTGGTGGCGCTTGAAAGAGAAGAAACCTTGCTGTAATGGCAGTCGGGATCTTCTATTACTATGTTGCCGTCAATGGCGTAGGATTTATGGATGCGGTCCGAATTATGCGTTATCCTGACCTTTGGCACGGTAAACTCCTGCGGTTTATAGTCATCTTCGCTCTTGTTCGGAAAACTCAGAATCTCGCCGTTGCTCACAAAAATATGAAGCGTTTCCTCATACAGATATACGTACACGGGATAACTTTCCTCGGCAGTCTTGCCTTTGGTCCCCGGAATGCCCGTCTGCCTGCCCTGGACCATCCATCCCTGCCCACCTATGAGTACGATGGGCGGTCTGTTCGTCTTGCTGCAATCGTAAACGACCAGTTCCCCTGCCCTGATATGTATCTCCCTGTCGGACAATATGATATGACTGAGTTCTCCGTCCAGGACAGCCTCAACGAACAGAGCTCCGTCCCTGTATGCGTCCAGCAGTTCAAGATACGGCCGTGGCTGTTCCAGTTCCACTGTTTCAAGCTCTTTTTGACAGCCCGTTGACAGAAGAATTGTTCCCAGAACGGCAACCAGCAGCGTCAGCAGCGAGCGATGAGCGGACTGCAGCAGCGCGCGGAACCTCCCGACGCGCGCAGTGGCGCCGGGCTTGCGGCCTGAACCGGCCGGGAGCGTATGACGGGACAGTCTCACTTCTGGAATACTCTCACGTAATCAACCTTCATCACGCAAGGCAGCGCGCTGTCGTCAACACCCTTGTAGCCTCCCCAACTGCCGCCCCAGGCGAGGTTGAGGGTCAGGTAAAATGCCTTGTTGAACGGCCAGGTGTCTTCGTTGCCCGTCTTGTCGTTGTTGAAGGTGAATAGATGCTTGCCGTCAACATAGGTCTTGATATAGTCTTCTGTCCACTCCAGGGCATAGGTATGGAATCCGCTTTCAGCTCCGTTTAGATTGCGGGCGGCAGTCTTCTGGGTGCCCTTGGTGTGGTTGTAGCTCTGGGTGTGTATGGATGAGGACACCTGGTTCGGATCGACGCCCACCTCTTCCATAATGTCGATTTCACCGCATTTCGGCCAGCCCTTGCTCTGGTCGTCCGGCATACACCAGAACGCCGGCCAGGTACCCTTGCCCTTCGGCAGCCAAATCGATGCCTCCATATAGCAGTACTTCCACGATTTTTTCGAATTCATCCTTGCCGAGATGACCTTGCCGGTGATGTCCTCGCTGCCGTTGAACTTTGCAGAGCCGTTGGCTTTCTGGGCCTTGATGCAGAGCGCGCCGTTCTCGATGTAGGCGGTTTCCTGGTCGCCGAGTTTGCCGCCGGAAACATAGTACTGAAGTTCGTTGTTGACATAGTACCACGGCCAGTTCTCAAAGCGCCAGTTTGCGGAACTTATTGACTGTCCGTCAAATTCGTCGTGCCATACGAGCGAATACCCTTCTATCGGGCAGCTGATGGAGCCCTGTTCGGGAATGTATGCGGCCTGGGTCAGGCTCACCTTGTGTCGCGTTGTGCCGCATTTTATGACAATGTTTCCGCTGCGCGGACTCTTGGAAAGGTTTTCGCTGACCTTTACGGTTACGGTACCGCTTGGGGTCTGGCTCCAGGAAGGTTCCACGGAACTGACCCAGGCATTGCAGTCGTCGGCGGCATAGGCCTGCCACGAATCGTCAGCGTTTACGTTTAATTGCAATACGGCAGCTTCGCTTCCGCATTCGAGCGAAAGAGGTGTGGTGCTTACCTTGTGTTCATCCTTATACTCCGGATCGGGTGCATTGCAGGCGGTCAGGCTTGCAAGGATGCAAAGCATAGCCACAAAATCAAGCATATTCTTCATTGACTTCAGTTTTGTGTTGGGAGCCGGAAGGGCGGTCAAACCCTCCCGGCCATAGGTTTAACGGACAGATCAGTGTTCGTAGAGATGTATATCCTTGATTTCCACTTCAGAACCCGCAGGCGTACGTCCGAGGTCTATGAAGAGGGCAATCTTGTCATAGTCTGTATCAGGGGCAATGCTTCCCTTGATGTACTTGACATCTTCGTAAGCCGAGATCTGAACTTTTCCGTCATAGAAGAATGCGTGCTCAGTGTCGTTACCCTCCCAGGCGAGCTTGACCGTACAGGTGCAGGCTGCTGAGCTGTTGATGGTTACGCAGAAGTCGTATGTCTTGGAAGCCGATGCCGGAGCGTCAAGCGTGAAGTGGGTCTGGCCCTGCCACTCGTCGCCTCCTATGCCCTCAGGAATGATTACCTTCCATCCGTTGGCTATCGTGCTGATATCCGGAGTAAGGGCTCCTGACCAGTCTGAAGCGCTGTACCACCAGGTATAGGTAACCTTGGAATTGTCCCACAGGTCAGTTCCTTCGGTGTTGATTCCCGGATCAGTGCTGCCTCCCTTATGAGTGCCGTCATCAACAGAATGATCCTTGAGCACGATGCGCTTGATTACTATGTCAGTGTTTGCAGGGTTGCCTCCGAAGTCAAATACCATCTTGACGGCGGCAGCATCGGAAGGAATCTTCTTGTCTGAAATGTCAAATACATATTCCTCAAATGCAGTCAGGTCAACTCTTTCCGTAAACAGGAAGTTGTCGTCGCTGGCGACATCGGTAAGTTTCAGAGTCACACCCTTGATGTCGTTGCTTGCACTGAGCACAACGGAGAAGTCGTAACTCTTTGCAGCCTCGAGAGCTATAGGAGCATCAGGAATGATGAAGAACTGGCACTGCCACTGATTCTGGGTCTCGGTAGGGAGACTGAAACTGTAAGTGGCGTTTTCGTAATTCACCTCAGGATTTGGCAATGCATCCCAGGAAGAACCGGTAGCATAGAACTGAGAGTAGCTGTGCGCTGCGTCCGCGGCCTTCCAGAGGTTGGACGGTGCGTCATAGACGAATTCTTCCGGACCGCTTACCGGCTCGTCCGGTTTTGAAGGCAGGACGGTGCCGTCGTCGATTGCGTGGTCCTTGAGGACGATATTGCCTATGCTTATGTCGGTGTTTGCAGGGTTGCCTCCGAAGTCAAATACCATCTTGATAGCGGCTGCATCTATTCCCGGAACGTCGGAGAGATAGAATACATAGTCCTCAAATGCAGTTAGGTCAACGTTTTCCGTAAACAGGAAGTTATCGTCGCTGGCGGCGTCGGTGAGCTTGAGGGTCACTCCCTTGATGTCGTTGCTTGCATTGAGAACGACAGAGTAGTCATAAGTCTTTGATGACTCGAGAGCTATAGGAGAGTCAGGAATGACGAAGAACTGGCACTGCCACTGGTTCTGGGTCTCGGTAGGAAGGTTGAAGCTGTATGTGGCATTTGCATACTTGACCTCAGGATTTGGCAGGGTCTCCCAGGATGAACCTGTTGCGTAGAACTGAGAGTAGCTGTGAGCTGCATCAGCGGTCTTCCAGAGGTTTGCCTCGTGTGAGTAGTTAAATCCGGTAAACTTGACCTCGGCGGCACCTGAAGTGAGTGTGAAATGCCATGCTATCGATCCGTTGTCGGCAACGAGTTCTATGGTCTTGGTGCTTATGCTCTCAACCTTGAGTCGAGGATTGTTGACAAAGTCCATATTTGGATAATAAGGCCAGTAGGTCTTTGGAGGTAATACCAAATAGAGGTCTTCGCCTTCAACTTCCCAGTTCCATTCCGAGGTCTGGGCCTCCACAGGATAGAGGTAGTCGTTTCCGTCGTCAGTCCTGTGGCTTCCGTAAGGTTCATCGGTGATTCCGGTGTTTATGTAGATGGTTCCGGCAACTCCCGGATTGAAGTCATAAACGTTACCCTCGAGGGTGAAGGTCATACGGTTGTCATAAACTCCCCAATCCTTCTTCTCGTCAGGAGCTGCTGACCACGAGCCGGTGCCGGTAGTACCGGATTCGCCGCATCCCATATGTCCGGCAACACTGTTGTCGATGCGCCATTCCTTGCTGCTGCCTCCGGTAAGCATGGTGTTGTACTTGTCGAAGTTCATCAGGGTGTTGTCGATATGGAAGGTCTTTTCGACATAATTCGGTGAAACGCCGTTGCTGTTGAGCAGCTGCATCCTCACTGTATAGTCACCGGCGACGGTGAAAATCTTTTTGAGGCCGTTCTGGGCCGAATACTGTGACCACTCCCCTGTCTTGTCCTGGAAGATCCAGACAGGTATGAGGGCCTTGGTTCCTGCAGGCAGGGAGAACGTAACCTGATTGATTTCCTGGTCAACCTCGATTACAGGCTCCGTGAGAGTCGCGTCAGGAATGCCTGCCTCTGACGGATGGTTTATCTGTTCTGGAGAGCAGGCGTGTACGATTCCGCAAAGCATCGCCGCAACTCCCAGATATCTAAATATGTTTTTCATATTCTTTTCCACTTAAAGATTAAAGGTATGCAGGATTCTGTTTAAGAGTATTGTTTGAGGCATCGATCTCAGAAAGAGGAATCGGAAGGTACTTGTGGGCCTCTGTCCAGTTGCCCATGCGACCCTTGTCGGATGCCACGGTAAAGTTTTCGTCATCTTCAGCTACGAGAACCTTGGCAGCATCTCCCCAGCGTACGAGATCGAAGTAGCGCTTGCCCTCACCTACAAACTCGAGGTGACGCTCGGTCTTGATGTTTTCCAGGGTGGCTTCAATCTTTTCTCCCGGAATGGACCTCTGATGCACTTCGTTGAGCCACTTTTCAGATTCTCCGGTACCATAGCCGGCTATCACGAGTTCGGCTGCATTGAGCAGGGTCTCGGCATAACGGTAGTAGCGGATATTGTTGCCGAATGCACAGTCGGAAGCACCGGTGTCCCCGTGATATGCATCTTTTGCCACGTATTTCTCGAGGAAATAGCCGGTATCCTGATAACGAACGTTATATGAGCTTGTTGCGTGGAAACAGGTAGCAGCCTTGCGGGCATCGTTGTCAGCAAACATATTTACGGTCTTTGTCCTTACAGGGCAGAATCCCCAACCTCCTCTGTAGCCGTCGGCGCTGTAGTTGTTAGGGCTTATGAGCTGAGGAATCCAGGTTCCGCCGGCACCCATTGTCCAGTCGTAGGAACGCTCCTGATTCTCGCTCTTGTAGTTGATGTCGAAGATGGTTTCAGAGCACCACTCCCCTTCCTCGGTCCAAAGTTCGGCATAGTCAGGGTTGAGACTGAACTGTCCGCTGGTAATAATCTCCTTCATATACTCGAGCGCCTTAGGAAGACGTTGAGCATCGTTCTGATACATTGCGAGTTCTGCATAAAGCATATATGCAGTTGCCGTACCCACCTTGCCTATTTCGTCTCCGCTCCACTTCATAGGGAGAGCCTTGAGGTCTATGGCCTTCTGAAGGTCGGTGATAATCTTTTCGTACATCTCGTCTGCACTGAACTGGTCTCCCACATATGGAGGAAGCAGGTTGGTGTCATAATATACTGCGCTGCCCCAAAGTTTCCATATCCAGCTGTAGTAGAAACAACGGAGTACCAGACACTGGGCTTCGATGGTCTTGGCCTTTTCTTCAGGAAGTCCCTTTACCCAGCCGATGTACTGTATGCAGTCGTTGCATCTCTTGACACCGGAATAAGCCTCGGTCCATACGGAAGCGATACAGTCAACCGGATGTGCGTCAAAATCAGCGGCATCGTGCCAGATTTTCATATCGGTACGGTCTGAACCGCCTACCCATACGTTGTCTCCGAGGATTTCGAAAAGAATATTGATAGGATTGTACTGTCCGCAGCTCCAGTCTGTCCACTCGAGCGGGTCGTAAGCAGCCACGAGGGCCTCGGTAAGATGCTCTTCGGTAGTGAAGTATTCCTCTATCGGCTGAGCCGTAGGATTTTCGACTTCGAGCCAGGCTGTGCAGGAGCAGGTGAAGAGCGATGCCACAAGGGCGGCAATTATAAGTCTGTATGCTTTCATTGTCTTTTCCTCCATTTTTTAGAATGCCACATTTACACCAAGTGAGAAGGTACGGGCCTGAGGATAAACACCATAGTCTATGCCCAAAGACGTGCCGCCTGAAGATATTTCAGGATCGTAACCGTGGTATTTTGTAAGAGTAAGCAGATTCTCCGCTGCGACAAATACCCTGAGACGGCTGATGAAAGCCTTTTTGGTAAGCTTTTCCGGAAGGGTATAGCCGAGCTGTATGTTCTTGAGTCTGAGATAAGATCCGTCATAGACCATAAGGTCGGATGACTGCCAGTTGACGCTGTCGCCAAGCACGAAGCGCGGATACCTGTCTGAAGTTCCCTCGCCAGTCCAGCGGTTGAGCATATATGAAGGAAGGTTGGTCTTGGAAATGTCGTTTCGGCGGGTTGCATCGTAAACCTGGTTTCCGAGGGTTCCCTGCCAGAGCATAGAAAGGTCAAATCCCTTCCAGGCTACGTTGAAGTTGAGACCCCAGGTCCAGTCAGGAGTTCCGTCACCTATGCAGGTACGGTCGTCGTCGCTGATCTTTCCGTCTTTGTTGTAGTCCACGAAACGAACGTCTCCAGGCACTGCATTAGGCATAAGGAGTTCTCCGTTTGCATTGACGTAGGAGTTAACTTCGTCCATATTCTGGAAGATTCCGTCGGTCTTGTATCCGTAGAAGAACGGGAAAGGCATTCCGTTCTCTGCGCGTGAGATGGCGCCCGTTCCCTGGAAAGAGTCAAGATTTGACCATCCGCTCTCGTTTCCGTACTCGATGAGCCTGTTCTTCAGATAAGAAAGGTTACCCTTGACGTTGAAGTCCCAGTCTCCCCTGCTTACCTTGTATCCAAGTTCCATCTCGACACCGGAGTTGTTCATAATACCTACGTTTCCGATAGGTTTTGCTTCACCTACATAAGTAGGGATATTCATCTCCATAAGCATTCCGCTGGTGACTTTTCTGAACCAGTCAACGGTGAATGTCAGCGAGTTGGCAAAGAATCCGAGGTCCATTCCGACATTTGTCTGGGTCGAAGTCTCCCACTTGAGGTCCGGATTGGCAAGTCCGCTTGCCTTGGTTCCCAGAGTCACGTTCTCTCCTTCTCCGAAGATGTAGTTGTTGTTGCCTGAGGTAAGCACGGTGTAACGGAAGTCGCCGATGTTGTCGTTACCGTTCTGTCCCCAAGAGAAACGCAGTTTTGCGTTGTTGAACCAGTGCGGCATAGTGATGAACGGCTCGTTGTGTATGTTCCAACCCAATGAGAATGAAGGGAAGGTACCCCAGCGGTTGTTGGCTCCGAAGCGGGAAGAACCGTCACGGCGAACCGTAACCTGGGCCATATATCTCTCGGCGTAGTTGTAGCTTGCGCGGAAGAACCAGGAAGCGAGTTTGCTCTTGGCGTTAGGTGCGCCCCAGGCGCTGAAGTCACCGTTTTCCTGCACGGATGAAGTATAGCTCAGGTAAGGCTTGTCGTAGTCCTTGAGGAAGCGGGCGCTTCCTCCGAGATAGTAGCCGCTGGACTCCTTCATAGACTGGCCGAGGAGCACTGAGAAACTGTGGTTTCCTAGGGTCTTGTCATAGGTGAGTATGTTCTCGAGCTGCCATACAAGACCGCGGTCGCTCTCCGAACTGGCAGAAGAATAGGTCGCCTTGTTGTTGGTTCCGAGATAATATACCGGTGTATAACCGTCGTTCCCCCAGAATGAAAGGTCAGCACCAAGACTTGAACGGAACTTGAGATTGTCCCATATGTTAAGCTCGAAGCTGGCATTTCCCACAAACTTGTGGCTCCAGCCCTTGCTGCCCGGAAGTGAAAGACTTGCCACAGGATTGACCATTTCGTTGTAGTCGGCGCCAGGAAGCATAAAGATGCTGCCATCCTTGTCATAGATGTGGACATAATCGGCTATTCCGAGATATCCTTCGGCCTCTTCCGGAGTAGCGTGAACCTTGAGAATAGGCGAAAGCGCAAGTGCTGAACCAAGTGGTGAACCCCAGGTAGAGTTGGTCGTCACACCTGTTGAAGTGATGTATGCATAGCTGACGTTTGTTCCCAAAGTAGCCTTGTTCAGCCAGTCACGCTCCTTGCTCTTGTCAAAGAGAACCGTGTTGATGTTTGACCTCAAGGAGAGACGGTCGTAGTTTGACCTGCCGTAATTTCCACCGACAATACCGTCCTGGCTGTTGTAACCGAGAGAAAGATAATAGTTTACATTCTCGGACGCTCCGCTTACGCTGAGTTCGTGTGCCTGTGAAGGGGCATTGTAGTTAAACACTTCCTTCTGCCAGTCCGTTCCTTCGCTGTAGCTGTATGGATCGGCATAGAGAGGCTGCATACCGGCATTGATGCGGCCTTCGTTCATCATTATGGCATATTCGGTAGCATTGAGCACTTCCCTCTCCCTCCAAGGGCTTGAAAATCCCTGGGTGAAGTTGTAGGATACCCTGGTATTGCCGCTACCCTTCTTGGTGGTTACCAGAATGACACCGTTGGCTGCACGTGCACCGTAAACGGCTCCTGAAGCAGCATCCTTGAGAACCTCGATGGACTCGATGTCATTAGGGTTGAGGTAATCGATTCCTCCTTCAATAGGCATTCCGTCAACGATGTAGAGAGGGTCGGAGTTGTTGATGGTACCCGTACCGCGAATCCTGATTCGCGCTGCCGCGCCCGGCTGACCTGAAGAAGAAGTGACATTCACACCGGCTGCCAGACCCTTGAGGGCATTATCCACACGAAGAGGCGCCGTTGCTCCGAGATCCTTGGCATCAACCTTAGCAATAGATGCCGTTACGACACTCTTTTTCTGGACTCCATAGCCGATTACGACCACGTCGTCAAGGAGCATCAGGTCTTCCTTGATTATTATTTCAATTGGACCTTCTCCGTTTACCGTGACCAGAACGGTCTGATATCCGATTGAAGATACTTCAAGTACAGTTCCCTGCGGAACTTTTGCAAGCAGGAACGAACCGTCTGCATCCGTGGTAGTACCCGCGTTTGTTCCTTTAATAAGGACAGCGGCTCCTATCACCGGTTCTCCGGCTTCATCCCTGACCGTACCTTTAACTTGTTGAGCAAATGCAGAGGCACAGCTCAAACCCAATATCGCGAGGATAAGGGCAACACGTCTGATAAGGTGTTTCATTGAGTACTGATTTGGTTAATTATTTTGTGTTATACTATGTGGCATATTCACCAACAGTCATACAAAAATAACAAATCGCTAAATCAATTTAACCACCTATTTTGAAAGAAGTGGACAAAGTAGAGTTAAAAAATCAATAATCTTTTGATTATCAAATATCTATAAAATAAAAATAGTGGACTTGGACAAAGATAAAATTTATAAAATTTAATTAATCTTCCTTACTAAATCTTCAAAATTATCCTTATTACCCAACGCGGCGTTCTTTATCTGCGCACGGTAGTTATAGATTGTATTGACGGAATAGCGCAGCAGCGAGGCTATGTGCGAAGACTGGGTTATTCCGAGTTTAATAAGTGCAAAAATCCGAAGTTCAGTATTGAGCATCTCGCCCTTCTTGAGTTCTATCCTTGACTCAGGCTTGAGCAGGGCATTGAACTTTTCCACAAAATCCGGATATATCTGTATAAATGCGTTGTCGAAAGTATTATAGAAAGACTTCAGTTCCTTTTCCATCTGATCGCGGGTGTAAACCTTGTTGAGTTTGGCCAGATAATCAGAACACATCGACAGGAACAGACCTATATATTCCTCCTTGACCTTGTTCGCCTCCGAAAGCTCTCCCAGCGTATCCGCAAGCTTCTCGTTAAGGGCGGAGAGTTGGGTAGAATTTTTCCTGTACTTGAGGTATAGCGAGATGACGAAAAACAGTGCTGCAAGCAGCAGAACCGATAGAACACTCAACCACAGGGCTGTTCTGAATGCGAAGGCGCTGTGTGCCTCGCGAGCACCGATATAGGCCTTTTCGATGGCAGGAAGGAAGCGGGCAATCTGCCAGGGGCGTACCTTGGAGTTGTAAAAGTGAGCGTCTTCGAGCGAAATCTGAATGTAGCTGAATGCCCTTTCAACCTCGTCCATATCAAATATTGCTATGGCTATGCAGGAAAGCGAAGCATAATCCTTTACGGAACATCTGAAGTCGCAGATTGCCGATTCGGTGAACCAGTGGAGTGCAGCCTGATCCTCTCCCAGTTCCTGACAGGCGACTGCGGTGTAATAGCTGATTATGGCATAATCATGGGAATCTTCGGGCAGGGATGCAAGCATTACAACTCCGGAATCTCTTGCATCCGTATAATATCCGTTGTTGATATGGTCAAGCATTATGGTATAACGGCGCAGAAAACTGCCTTCAGCAGCATTGTCGATAATCTTTCCCCTATACTGCCCTGCCTTTGCCTTGAAACTTTCCTGAACTTCTGCCGAAGGATTAAATTCGCTGTAGTCCTGACAGAAACGCTGCATCGTATTCCAATACTTGAGCTTGAGACTCGTATCAAAGGCACTCGTATCGATATTTTCGAGGATGCCGTTGGCTTCCATAAACATTCCTGCAGAAGTAAGAAGCATAGCTTCATCCAGCTTGACCTCACTGATGCATTTCTTGTCTCTTAACAATTCTGCCGACGACATCCTCTCCTGCAGTACGCTGGAAGCCAGTTCGAAATTGTAATAAGAATACAGTTCATACAGTTTTCCGAGATGATTGTACCTCTCCTCTGGAGTCAAACGCTGATTGTTGAGTGCCTCCTTTATGGAGTTGATTTTCTGTTCGTGTATGACAGAATAATGATCCGCCTCCTTTATAGTCTTGTCCAATCTTGTAAGATCGTCCTGAATATCATTGCTTTGCGCCAATAAAGAGAAACACGGCACGGAAAGGGATAGGATAACTGCAAGTAAGTACTTTATCATCAACGTAATGCTCATTTTTCTCAAATATAGTCTTTTTTGCCTTATATCACAAGGCCTGTTCTATTCTGAAATGAAGAGGAATCTTTAAGACATCCGATGATTACGGCCATAAAAGTTGGGGGTGACATCGAATTCTAAATAAAGTGATTCCGCGTCAGCGGGACGCAGGAAACGATGGAAGGGGCCGACCCTTTTTGGTCGACCCC
>SFJA01000130.1 GCA_004556005.1 Bacteroidales bacterium
CAGCAAGAACTTCTCTTTCATCATGGACAAAAACGGAAGGTGGAGACTGTCTCCAGCTTATGACGTGATGTTCACGGCAAACATTTGGGAAGACCGTTCAGCCTACATCCATTCCCTCGGTATCATGGGGAAAAAGTCCGCCGTGACAATAGCAGACTTTATGGACTTCGCGGAAGACTTTGTCGAAAGCCCGAAGGAGATGATAGAGAGGGTCATAAATGCTGTCGCAAAATTCGGACAATGGTGTGACCACTACAATGTCGATGCAGGCACAAAGAATCTGATACAAAATGCCCTTGACTTCATCAGGCCTCGATAGTAATTCCTAATCTCTCAATCCACGTGCGGACGGTTTTCTCGTCAGCACGATTGAGCAAACGACCCTCTTTCCATTCCAACGCCGGATAGCTGCGTTTCAACGTGGCAACACTGCCTGATATCGTACTGCCGCCTGAAGTGGCGAAAGGAATGACTGTTTTGCCCTTCAAATCGTGGCTTTCGATGAATGTATTGATGATTCTCGGCGCCTGATCCCACCAGATAGGATAGCCGATGAAAACGACGTCATATTCCGACACGTCCAAGCGTTTGCCACCCAAAGCCGGGCGTGCTTTCGGGTCGTTCATCTCCACCGAACTGCGCGACTGCTTGTCTCTCCAGTCAAGGTCAGCATCGGTATACGGCTTTGCCGGAATAATGGCATAGACTTCCCCGCCCGTTGCATCTGCCACCGTTTGAGCGACTTGGGCTGTAACCCCTGTTGCGGAGAAATAAGCGACAAGGACCTTTCCGTACTCCTCGTCAGTAACGGGTTCTAGCCATTCATTGGAGGCGTTCTCGCCGGAAATCTCGAAGGCGAGATGAGCAAACCAGCTGTCGGCGGCAGCTCCGTGCCAATGTTTCCAGCCACGACCAGCCACACCGATAAGCATTTGACCTCCGCCCTTGGTGGCATGATGGATGTGCCAGTTGTTGCGGCAACCTGGTTCAAAGGTGACGTTGGCAATGGGAACCTGCTCATCGGAAATACGTGCCAGGTAACTGTTGCCGGTAAAATACTTGGCGTAGGCAGTATTGGGTTCGCCGATGGGGAAAATCATCTCCTGCTGGAAACGAGCCTTGGCATCATCGGCCGATGTATCTTCCGCCCATACGTCTTTGGCCTGTCGGAATGCCGCCCAGGCCTTGGGCCAGCCTGCATAGAACGCTATATGGGTGATGATTTCTGATATTTCTGTTCTTGTGATACCGTTCTTCTTTGCCTCCTGCAGGTGGTAGGTGAGCGATGAGTCGGTGATGCCCTGACTGATGAGAGATGTGAGTGTTACCAGACTGCGGTCGCGAAGGCTGAGCAGGTCGTTGCGGCTCCACACCTCGCCAAAGAGAATGTCGTCGTTGAGATGGGCAAACTCAGGAGCGAATTCTCCCAACTGCGTGCGTCCTGCCGTCTGGACTATCTTTTCCTGTGCCATTACTTGATTAGGTTTTCCTTGAAGAAGCTTTCTATTCTGTCGTATGGTATCACACCGGCTTTGTCGTCATAGAGGTCGGTGTGGACTGCACCGGGGATGATGAGCAGTTCCTTGTTTCCCATCACGGTGCTCTTGCCCGGTTCCGGCTTTACTCCTGTCATAGCTTCGAATGCCCCTTCACTGAAATAGCGGCTATGGGCCTTCTCGCCGTGGATGAGCAGGGCCGGAGTCTTGATTTCACGCGCCATGTCCAAGATTGGCTGATTCATAAATGACATGGTTCCGATGATGTTCCATCCGTCGTTGGAGTTGCCGCTGCGCGGATGGTAGCCCCGCTCGGTCTTGTAATAATCGTAGTAATCCTTGACAAACCAAGGTGCATCGTCCGGAAGCGGATCAACAACTCCGCCTGCACGCTTATAGCTTCCTGTCCTGTAGTCTTCAGTTCTCTGGGCGGCCCAGGCCTTGCGCTGGGCATCACGGGCCTGTTCGTTGTCAGTGCATCCGAAATAGCCTTCACGGGTAACACGGGACATATCGTACATTGTGGAAGTAACGGTTGCCTTGATTCGTGGATCGAGAGCTGCAGCATTGATGGCCATTCCGCCCCAGCCGCAAATGCCGATAATGCCAATACGCTCAGGGTCAACGTTTTCCTGTACTGACAGAAAATCCACAGCTGCCAGAAAATCCTCAGTATTGATGTCCGGGGAAGCCATACGGCGAGGCTCGCCACCGCTCTCACCCGTGTATGACGGGTCAAAGGCAATAGTGAGGAAGCCGCGCTCAGCCATATGCTGGGCATATATGCCGCTGGTCTGCTCCTTTACGGCACCGAAGGGACCGGAAAGCGCAATTGCCGGCAATCTGCCTTCCGAATTCTTGGGAATATACAAGTCAGCCGCCAGTTCAATGCCATAGCGGTTGTGGAATGTGACCTTGGAATGCTCTACAAGGTCGGATTTCGGAAAGGTCTTGTCCCATTCCTGTGTGAGGTTCAATGTACTCATATTCGTGTTCTGATTGCAGCCAGCCAGCAACATTGCCGACATGGCCAGTATTATTTTATTTTTCATAATGCAAATGTATCCCGAGACAGCGGAATAATTGTACTGATATTCGCTGAATATATACCAATTTCGCAGATTATGCTATCTTTGCAAGCTATAATGAAGAATATGAAGAAGATTCTGAAGGTTGACAACCCCAATGTCTATGCAGAATATGTAGGCGCTCCCCTGCTGCATCCGCAACTGGCACTGATCAGTTATGACGAAGTGTCCCCTCTGCGAAGCAGTATGAACAACTATGGCGTTTATGGTCTGTTCATTCAGAAGCAATTCCCTAAATATCTGTTCTATGGCACCAAATCGATTGTCGTAGGAGACAGTTCCATCATCGCCGTTGCTCCCGGGCAGATAGGCGGCGCAGAAGACAATGGCACTCCGTTATTCATGAATGGGTGGGCCTTGCTCTGGTCAGCGGAACTGCTCAAAGGCTCCCCTCTGGAAGGAAAAATGGAAGAATACCATTTTTTCTCATACTTCGACACAGACTGGTTGCGGATGACAGCCTCCGAATATGAGCGTTTCTCCCTTCTTCTGGTCACCATGCGCAAAGAAATGCAGGAGAATTCGGATTCGCCTGCGCTCAGGAATATACTCACAAGCTATCTCAAACTGATTCTGGAATACTGCCAGCGGATCTATCTTCGCCAGCGCTCATTGAAGGCGAATGGTGAA
>SFJA01000131.1 GCA_004556005.1 Bacteroidales bacterium
AGCGCAACGAGAACCACCCGACCAGCAAGCCTCTGGATCTGCTGGCCTACCCGATCACCAACTCCTCGCAGGAGAACAGCATCGTGATAGACACCTTTGGCGGTTCCGGCTCCACCATGATGGCCTGTGAGCAGACCGGACGCGTCTGTTACATGATGGAGCTCGATCCCAAGTACGCCTCCGTCATCCTCCGGCGCTATGTGGAGGACTTCGGCGGTGCGGATCAGGTGTATGTGGAGCGTGAGGGCAAGAAGCTCATGTACGCCGATCTGGTGAAGGAGGTGGATCACGGTGGATAAGCCCAAGCTGTATGTGTGCTCATTTTCCGGTGGAAAAGATTCGACCGCCATGCTGCTCCGCCTGTTGGAGGAAGGCATGCCGGTCGATATCATTTTGTTCTGTGATACAGGTTTGGAATTTCCACAGCTCTACCGGCATGTGGACAAGGTTGAGCACGATATTGGTCGGGAAATTACTCGCGTGAAGGCCCCGCATGACTTTGAATACTACTTTGCAGAGGTCAAAGTCAAGCGCAAGGAAAACACAGCCTACGCCAGAAAATATGGGCTGGAACGTGATGGGTACGGCTGGGCTGGTCCGAAAATGCGGTGGTGTACAGAAGAACTGAAGACCCTGCCAAGAGAAAGATTTCTCCGCTCCCTCCGTGAGCAATATGATGTCATAGAGTATGTAGGCCTTGCTGCTGATGAAGGATACAGAATGGAACGGAAATGTAATCAGCGCAAGAGTTGTCAACACCCACTCATCGATTGGGGAATGACGGAAGCCGACTGCCTTCGATACTGCAGGGAACGCGGATATAATTGGGAGGGCCTATATGACAAGATGGATCGGGTATCCTGCTGGTGTTGCCCGCTTCAGTCATTGAAAGAGCTTCGGGTCCTCTACCGGGAGTTCCCGGAGCAATGGGAGCAGTTGAAACGCTGGGATTCCATGACGTGGCGGTCTTTCCGGGCAGATTACTCTGTTGCACAGCTTGAGAAACGCTTTGATTTTGAAGAGGAATGGCAAAACGCCGGGAAGCCTCTCAGAACCAAGGTGTTTTTTACTGCCCTGAAGGAACATCTGAATGCTAATTCTGGCAGCGATGAGCAGGTTGAACCTTGCAAAAAAGGAGCGAACTGACTATCAATCGTCCGTTTCGCTCCCGCCGGTTTTGATTTTTCCGTGTATTTCTTCGAACTCGTCCACTCGGCGCTTAATAAGCTGCTCAATTTCTTTATTCTTTGTCCGTCCTTCGTATTCGGCGATAAAACCGAGTTTATCCAACAATAGTTGAGGGATTCTGAGGGTATATCGCGGCAAATTGTCCTTCATAGCATCGGCACTCCCTTGACGCAAGATTGACTAAATTATATCGTCAGACTATAATCTTGCGTAGAAATGGCGAAACTATGACGCAGTAGTGACGCAATCTTTTTGGAGGAGTGATTGGCATGAAGGTGGCGGTAGTGGGTTCCAGAAATCTGCGAGTAGATGACCTTGGAAAATATCTGCCGGATGGCGTAACGGAAATCGTCAGTGGTGGAGCAAGAGGCGTGGACACCAGCGCAAGAGAGTATGCCCTTGCCCACGACATTAAGCTGACAGAATTTTTGCCGGAATACGATCAATACGGACGTAGCGCCCCGCTTCGTCGCAATATAACCATCATTGAATACGCTGACCTCGTTCTCGCGTTTTGGGATGGAAGCTCACATGGGACAAAGTATGTTATAGACAACTGCAAGCGGCTCGGCATACCCGTCAAGGTGTTTGTTCCACAACAGGAATGATTTGGGACGTCTGTTGGAGAAACTCAAGGCAATCCTGTAATATGCACAATGCCTTTGGTCGGCGCTTGTGTAAAAGGTAGAATGTCAGAACAGGCCTGAAATATGCGGTCTTTTCGAGAGAAATGACTTGCTATTTCAGGCCTTTAGAGTGATTAATACACTACCCGAAGGGAACTGGCCTACGGGAACACAAACGCCAAAACGGAGGTACATTACCATGACGAACATCAAACTCGCAACCGAAAGCAGAAAGGCTGTCGCCCAGCGACTGGCCGAGATCATTGGCGGGACTTCCCGTTACACCAAGATGCCCAGATGCGCCCACGAGGTAGGACCCTACTTCATCGAGAAAGACGGCACGATCACGGTTCCTGAAGATGCTGACCTGCAGCCGCTCCTGACACTGGCCGAGGAAGACCTGCTGGAGCCCTTCGAGATCGAGGCCGAGGTACCGGCGCAGGAGTCCGACACGGCGGGCACGGAGGCGCAGGACGCCATTTCCGAGCCCACCACCGAGAACACGGAGGCAGCCGAGGAAGAGAACGGCGGTGCCAAGGACGGCCTAACGATCAGCATGCCGATGGACGGCTTCAACCCGGACAGCCTTGACCGCCTGCAGAAGTTGGTAGACAGCAAGGCAAATCTGATCACGAAGGCGGTGGATGC
>SFJA01000048.1 GCA_004556005.1 Bacteroidales bacterium
TTGGGCAGTCAGCTTCTGTGGCTGCTCGTTGCAGCTCTGCTGGCATTTCTGTTGCTCTGGGGACTATCCTGCCTCATATTCCCGGGCTGGCAGTTCGGCTGGCAGGACCTGATAGCGCTGTACATAGACCCGGGCTGCTTCTCGGGAAGAGGTGAGCACGACTGGTTCAGGCTCAGCGTGGCACTGATTGGAGTGCTTCTGTTCTCCACCCTGCTCATATCAGTATTTAACAACCTCTTTGACAACATTGTCGAAATGGTGCGCACCGGACACAGGAGGTACGCCCTTAAAAATCACATACTCTTTCTCGGAGCAGGGAAAGAACTCATTCCGGTACTGAAAAAGCATTATGCCTCAGGTGATTCCAGAGACATAGCCATAATGACTTCCGGGGATATCGAGACTCTGCGCTCGCAGCTGGAACTCAAACTTGAGGACAACAGCTTTGTAAAACGGCTTTATCTGTATCAGGGCGACAGGGATGTGCGCGCCGACCTGGAAAGCGCCTGCGCCGGCAAGGCCTCGCTGATATACATTTTCGGAGAATCCGGCGAACAGGCTCATGACTCCAGAAGTCTTGCCTGCTATGACATTCTTAAACTTGTCTGCAAGGAAGATGGAGTAAAGGCAAACTGTTACGTATCGCTTGAAAGCGATGCCTCTATGGATGTCATACTCAAACTTAAAGAGTCGGCAAGTACCCCGAACCTCAAGACGGACTTTGTTTGCAGCGAGGACAATACAGTAGAGCAACTGCTTGTCCATCAAGATTTTCTGCCGGTCATAAAGCGTGATGACAAAGCATACGCCCATATAGTGATACTTGGCACAGGAGCCATTTCCGACAGGCTTTGCGCGCTTGCCTCCCAACTTTGCCATTATCCCGATTATGCCGACGGCCGTCAGCGCCGTACGCTCATAACCGTTGCCGGCGAAGGTATGCGCAGCTGGCGCGACGCTTTCGTGGCATCAAAGCGCGCCTGTTTCGAGTTGAGCCGTTACAGCTATATCGGTCCTGACGGGCAAAAGGAAATTCACGAGCCCGACCCTCTCTACGGCGACTTCCTCGATGTCGAATGGCAGTTCATCGATGCGGCTCCCGGCAATCCCTTGCTGGAGAAGCAGATGCAGATATGGAACGAGGAAAGCAAAGCAGGAGGGCAGGAATTGAGACTCATTATCTGCTCCGATGTCCAGAACGATGCGGAACGCATACTCCTCTGCCTGCCTCCGTATATGCTCGACTGCCTCAAGGCCATATATGTCAGCCAGAACCCCGCCCTGCTCAAGACGGCAATAGCCAGCGGTCAGTTCGGTCCCATTCTCCTTTTTGGCCCCGGCACAGACACTTACGACCCGCTCTTCGAAGCCCGCGCCAAAGCCGGAATGCAGGTCAATTCCATTTACGAGAACCATTTTTCCGACAATCCGCGGCCGCCTCTCGAGGCGTGGTATTCGTTGCGGGAGGCGCACAAATTCTCAAGCATATACTCCAGCTTCGCAATGCCTCTTCGCCGCAGCTGCTTCGGTGACGACTGCAGCGAAAGGGATCTTTTTGAATGTGAACACCGCCGCTGGATGAGTACTATGCTGATGTCCGGCTATCGTGCCCTGACCCCCGGTGAAATTGCCCGGGTACGAGCCGAAGGCAGGGTAAAGGAAGAAAAGGACAGGTTCCGGCACGTTGACATCGTGCCATACGACGACCTTCCGGAAGAGGAAAAGGACAAGGACAGGGTCCTGGTCGAACAGTTGTATTGACGGGCCTCCCGAGCATTCCGAAACAAGTAAACAATACCGAACGGATATGGAAACTCATTGGAAAAGATACAACATCTTCATAAGCTCGACGTTCAAGGATATGGACGTCGAAAGGGATGTCATCAAGTTTGAAATAATCCCGGACATCAACAGAAGATTCCGGTCCAGGGGTGTGGAGCTTCAGGCTATAGACCTCCGTCTTGGCGTAAATACCGAGGGGATGGACGAAGAGAGTTCTGCCGGAAAGGTGCTGGACGTGTGTGCAAAGGGCATTGACAGCGCCAGGCCGTTTTTTATCGGTCTCGTCGGCTCGCGCTACGGATGGATCCCGCCGCTCGAACGCTGGAAGGACTTTCTGCGCAGTCTGCCTCCTCAGGACAGGGAGATGATGCAGGAAAGCTTCGGGGCAAGCGTGACCGAACTTGAGATGATTTACGGCGCTCTCAATGAAAAGAGTCTCGCCGACGGGCATATACTCTTCTATCTAAGGGATGAGGCGTCCTACGACGGTCTGCCGGAAGACAGAAAGGCTCTCTATGTGGATAATGACGGGTTCCATAAACAACGCCTTGAGGAACTGCGTAAAAAGATAGTGGAAAAACTGGGTCGAGGCGGTGCTGATGACAGATGCACCACTTACCGTCTGCACTACGATACTCGGAGCGGACAGTTCAACGCCCAGCAGTTCAAAGCTCTTCTGACTGAGCAGATCAGCGAAGAGATAGAAAAGGAACTCGGAAGCAGGGAAGCCTGCCTGACGCTGTGGGAGGAGGAAAAACGCTCGGTCGAGGCTGTTTTTGCCTCATCCGTTTCCAGGCTGGTTCCACTTTCCTGCTATGCTCAGGACCTGGACAATGCAGTGCTGCAGAGCACGATAACCGGTGCGGGCCTAAGCAGCGAACTTGCCTGGCGATACCGGAAACTCAGCGGCGACGGCAAGCGAATCTGCCTTTGTGCAATAGCGGGACGCAGCAGCAGTACAAGCACGGAACGAGGCATACTCGCGCTCTGGTGCTGCGAGCTTGCCTCCCGGGCGGGGGACTCCCAGCTTTCGGAAACCGAACTGATGGATTCTTCCAAAACCCCTCTGACTCAGTTATGTACGCTTTTCCGCTCTTTGGTGGAAAAGGCAAGCTCCAAGGGATACAGGGTAAGCGTCTTTCTTGATGACCTGCAGAATCTCGGCGCGGCTGTCGGCGCCATATCAGCATCCCTTTCGGACAAGGAGGATGCCCTATTATGCTACCGGGGAAGCGACTGCAGCGAGCTTCTCCGACGCAATCCGCAGCTTCAGCTCGTCTCCCGTTCGGGGGCCGTTTCAGGACAGGACCTTGACAGCCTTGTCAAACATCTGCAGCAACTCTTCTTCCTCGAGCTTCCTTCCAGTATGGGCGGCGATATAATGTCCGGCTCGAGCCCGCTTCAGATTTGCACGGTATTTCGCCTCTTCGAGAGCCTGGACAGCAGCGACTTCAGTCGCATACGCAACTCGGGAGATAACCAGATACAAGCGATAAACAATTATCTTACAGCAATTTGGACTGAACTCAAGCAGTGCTCCGAAGCCCGTGACCTGTTCAGCTGGACACTTGACAAGATGATTGCCAACCTCAGGCTGGACACCCGCTGGCGCGACATCTTCCTGCTTCTGTCCGCCGCTCCCGGGGGAATGCGTCAGCGTGACCTCGAGCAGCTTGGGAGCCAATTCTGGGATGAGACCGTCTTTCTGCGTCTGTGTACCCTGCTCGGGGAGTTTGTGAGCGAAGATGCCGTGCACCACGTCTGGTCCTGCACCGCCGGGCTCGAACCCGGGGACGCGGCTCAGCGTTCTGCCCTCTACGGGGCCGCAGCCCATTATTTCAGCGGTCTGCCTCAGGACGATGAGATGGCCCTGAACCTGCTTGCAGTATTTGTAGTCCTGTCCGAAGACCCGTCTCTGGCTTCACTGCTTGTATTTCCTGATGAGGATTATATCTTCTCGGACAAGACGAGGCTTTATTTCCGAGGGCCGGGACAGCTCTTCCTGCACGCCCTGCGACCACGTTTCCTGCACTACCTTGACCTGCTCGACCAGAGCACGGCCATCTATTTCATCTACAACACCGAAAGGTCACTGTGGAACAAGGGGGACAATGACGAATTCGCCGCCTGCATCGTGGACAAGCTGCTGACTTTCGACATAGGGGAGATGAATGCAGAGGAGGCGCTGGTGGTCGGTGCACTGCTGCTCGGATATCCTGACGCGAATCCTCAGCAGAGCCGGAAATTGGCGCTGGAGGCCCTTCTGAGGGCGAAAAAGCTCGGGGTGAGGGCAGAGAGCAACGTCGATGTCGGGCTGGTGAACCTGCTCGCGCAGCTTGCGGACGAGGCAAGGAAAAACAAGGATAAGGCAGCGGAAAAGAAGTATTCGCAAATGCTCGCAGAGATGGCGGGAGAGCGCAAGGATGCGGAAGTAGGCGGCGCGTCGGAAGGTGAGGCCGCCAGCAAGGAGCCGCGGCTCAAACGCAAGGCGGGAGCGGACTTTATGACGGCGGCATTCCAGCCTCAGGCGGCCCTGCAGATGAAGATTGCCAACAGCCTCAAGTCGGAACTGTCGGCAGGAAAGGGGCTCAAGGCGGTATTCGGCAGCCGCAGGAAGCGCCGTGACAGCGAAGTGCTCAGGCTCGCAGGCGAACTCACGCAGTCGGCGGACAATTTCGTTGCAAGCTGGGAACTTGACCAGAATTCCGCAAGGATGTACACGCTGCTTTTGCACGCCTACAATGCTTCGATAGGAGCCTATATGGAGACAGGAGCCTATGACAGGGCGCTGGAGGCCTCGTTCCGGCTGCTGATGAACGTGCGCTACGCCACTTACGGCAATCTCGACTCTGCCGCAAACCTGGGCGTTGTTCTCCGCGCCCATATGGCTGTCATTTCCTCGGCGTCCGTCGCATATAGCGAGCTCATCGACTACGGCCAGGACGGTCCTGCAAACCTCGAGTCGCTGTTTTTCTTCTCTGTCGTCAGCTCGACGGGAGCGGTCGTGAACCGTCTCGCGACTGTTGCACCGGACGACAAGCTTTTGGACGAATTCTACCGGATAACCAAGGGTATTCCGGTTTTTAACGAGATGATGGTCAATACGAAGGACGAGGAGGTGGATATCGTGGAGATTTGCGAGACGATAAGGGAAATCGGTGAGGACCTGGGACTTGAATGGAAAATCGGATAGGGTATGGAACGGGATGTGAGGCAGCGTTACAGGTCGCGCGAACAGGTTAAGGAGGTCGCGAGGGGCAGGGTCGGAGAAGGCTTTGGCAAATGTCCCTGCTGCGGGGCGCTGACCGTGGCGGAGTTTGAATGGTGTCCTGAATGCGGGGCAAAACTGGTCGATTACTGCATCTTCTGCGGGGCGCCGATGTCAAGGGAGGATGTGGATTGCCCCGAATGCGGAATGCCTGCGGACGGAGTCGTATGCCCGGATTGCAGGATTCTCAATCACCGTCCGTTCTGCCGCAAATGCGGAAGGCCGCTGAACATCGCTTCGAAAAAGGCTGTCCAGCGGGCGAAAGAGGATGTCAAGGTACAGCAGGCGGCGCGGCTGCTGGTGCAGATTTCGGAACTGAGGGCGGAGCTGGAATCGGAGCAGGACGGACAGGCGTCGGATAGTGTCGGGCCGACCGAAGGAGAATTGAGGTTGCAGGAACTTATGTCCAAGGTAGGATTTACCGTTGCCCGCAAGCCCGAGGCGCAAACGTCGCAGAACAAACGACGCAGCCGCGAGGAGGTGATGGAACAATACCGCAAGGCGGTCGAGGAGGCCAATCGGCTGTTTGAAGAGATGGTACCTCCTGCAGGTTCGACCCCGCAGGAACAGCGCAACTACTACACTGCCCGGAAGGTGGCCGTGACCGAGGTTATAGAGGAGAACTGGTACGGGGTCGTTGTCAATACCGGAATGTTCTGGGAGTGCAACCGCTGCCACGTTCTGCATAACAACCCGTCCGAATGCGGGGTAAGGGAATTTGGCGGTAACTGGATTCAGGGGTCCTATACTGAGGTGGTGCCGGAGGGCACGCCGGGCGCACAGAAGTTCACCGAAAAGATAGGGGAAAGAATTGTTTACAAACGGGAAGAATAGGAAATGGCAGGAAACAGCGATATACAGGGCGGAACGGCCCGGCAGCCGCAGGGGACGGCTGTAGCTCCTCAAGGTACGGCAGTAGCCCCGCAAGGCACGGCTGTAGCTCCGCAGGGGACAGCGGTGGCGGGGTCGCAGGGAACGGCTGTGGCGCCTCAGGGGACCACTGCCGCAAGGAATGCGGCCGCTGCTTTGCGCGGGGCTGCGGCTGGTTTGAAGGGTGGCGGCTCCGGTCAAAAGGCAGACGGTCAGTCATTCAGACACAAGATGGGCGAGGTTGTCCGTTACGGCGGGAGGAACTATACCGTCAAGAAACAACTGGGCCGGGGCTCGGAAGGAGAATTGTACATAGTCGCCGACAACAGTAAAAGATACGCTCTGAAGTGCCTGGACAAAGGTTTCACTGTCAATGACAAGGTGATGTTCGCGCTGAAGCGGCTTGCCGGAAAGGGCTACATAGCCGACGTTGTGGATTACGGAAGGGACTACGAACTGATGGACTTTTATCCTGAAGGAAATGCCGCGGCGGCAGGGCTGAAGGGCAATGCGCAGGCGATTCTCGCAATTGCGGTCAAAACGGCTATGGCACTTGACGAACTGCATCGTCAGATGGTGCTGCACAAAGACGTAAAACCCGCCAACATACTCATAAGGGACAGGAACAGCTATGACTGCGTGCTCTGCGACTTCGGCATAGCCGACATTATGGACATAAACGGCAAGTGCACGACACTGCAGGTCAGAACCCCGGTTTACGCGGCTCCGGAGGTGTATTCCGACAGCGTTACAATAGACGGAGGAACATATGTCGAGCTGAGCGCCAAATCGGATTTTTACTCGCTGGGAATGACCATACTTTCGCTCTGGACGGGCGAGAGCGCATTTCTTGCTCAGGAACACAAGCTTGCCCTGGACAAGGTCAAGGGGCGCATTGCCGTTCCGGCGGATATGCCCGACCCGCTTGCCCGGATCTGCCGTGGACTGCTGATCAAGAACCCTGCAAAACGCTGGGACTGGGGCGAGATCGAACTTACCCTCAACGGAAAAGAAGTCCCAGTCGAGGAGGAAATAATAAACGAAGACCTCAACATCACCTTCAACGCTTCCAAACATCTGGTCGCCAACTCTCCATATGAGCTTGCCTCCTGTATGCTGGATGACTATGAGCTTGGCATCAAGTACCTGTACCGGGGTATGGTTGAAAAATGGCTCAAGCCATATCCTGAACTTGTGCTGGAAATCCAGGACATAGTCGAGACCCGTTATCCCGATGATAAGGAAACCGGCCTTATGGCTGCTGTTTACACGCTCGACCCGACTTTGCGTTTCCCGCTCACAGGCCATTCGCGCGAGAACGGTGAGGCAAAGTCTTTCAATGCTTCGACGCTCAAGGATGTGGGAGATTTCTGCAACTCCTGTCTGCTGGATGATGATTCCAGGGGCCTGCTGGAGTCGGACATATTTGTAGAGTGGGTAAGGGTGAGAAGCTCCGACATAGCATCCAGGCTGCCCGTCCCGAGCGACAAGGTGCCCGGCTATATCCTTCGTGTCCAGGCTGTTGACCCTATGTCCGACATCAATCTCATAAACGATCCTTCGGACGAGTTCTACGCAATGGACCAGAAGCGGCTGGGAACAATGCTCAATACCATATACTGTCTGTATTGGGGCAAGTTCAAGGGTGATCCGCAGATGCTTATGGACCACTGGGAGGACGAGTCCAACGCTCCTTACGGCAAGAAGATACTGAAGCGCACGGTGCTCAATCTCGTGGTCGGCTTTATGGAACCGGATAAATATGTATATCTGCCCAGCTTCTTCAAGGTAAAGGGAAACCGCTTCCAGAAGATGGGATCCTGGTATGCATACTGCACCGATTATCAAAGCAAGGACAACCAAAAGAAGGCAGGTCCCAAGGACAATATCTATCAGTCCCAGACTGCCTGGATGAAGGTCATATGCGGTTTTGCAGACACTGCCTGGTACCAGTTCTTCCCGGATGACAGGAAGGTGAACAACCGTCAGACGGCCTTGAGCCTGAACAAGCCTCTGCTCAAGGAGCATTACAACAACGGAGGACTTGCCGGATGGCTTGCCGTACAGCATCACGAGAACCCTAAAGCGGATCTTTCGCAGCAGTTTGCATACGAAAAACTGCTGTACGGCTACCTGGAGGACGTAAGGAAAATTGACGCAGGCGCAACTCCGGTAAAGCGCTTCGACCAGGCCCGGAATGAAGCCGCGCGCATACTTTCAACCGGCAAGGTCAAGGTACGATCGCTGTCCACCCGGAGCGTAAGCCAGCTGGTGTTTACCGTGCTCCTTGCGGTCATACCGTGCATTATCCTGCTGTCGTTACTGGTATTTGCAATCATCGACCATCCTGTCATTGATACTTCCGGATTGAAGCTGGAGCGCTTTTTCTGGCCTTTGGGTCTTATTGTCGCCGCAATCATCTTTTTCAATTCCGATGATGAGGGGTGTCTGATTCCAATTATCGGCGGAGCCTTTGCTTCGGCAGTCATCTTCTTCCTTATCAAGCTGTTAGGAAGGTTCATCCTCTATATCTTTGCGGCAATAGTTCTCTTTGTGCTGATATTCTTCAGCATCAAGACTTTGTTTAACAAGAGCCCATACGCCGACAAGGCGCGGCGCTTCAGCAAGCCGGGCTTTGACGAAAACGTCCTCGAACCGCTCTACTTTGCATTCGGCAGCGGCAGCAAGTTCGACTCTTCGCTCAACGGAGCATTTAATGACCACGAACTTGGCTTGTGGAAGGCCGACCTGAAGCATCGCCGATGGTTCGTGATAATATTCATAGTTCTCAGCTGGTTGTTGATGGCGTTCAGCATTGCACTTCCGGGCAGTCGCGGCTATGACAGGTATTTCAAACCCATTCTTGAAAAATTCGCCCCTGCGCAGGAGCCTGTGCCCGACCTCATCGAATCGGTATCCCTTGCACCAGGCGCGAAGGGAGAGGAAGTACTTGCGCTGCAGCAATTCCTCAAGTCTGCCGGCTATATGAAGGCGACCCCGGACGGAGACTACGGAGGAAAGACCAAAGCGGCAGTGTCCGCCTTCCAGAAGGCGAACGGACTCGTGGCGACCGGAATTGCCGACGAGGCGACAATAAAGCTGATAAACAGGCTCGCGGCTGAGAATAATAAATAGTAACAGGTATGAAGTGCAAGCAATGCGGAAAAGATAACAGGCCGGAGGCCCTCTGGTGCCGTTTCTGCGGGACCGAACTGGCTGCGGTACCCGATACGCTGTCGGGGACATCCCCCGGTCTATCCGGAACAACGCAGGACAAGTTCTGTCCGGGTCTGAATCAGAGCGCCCAGGACAGGTCCGGGGAACTCCTTATCGGCAAGGACTGCATCAAGGCGGGCCTTGAGGAACTGGACAAAAAGCTCAAGGTGGCGCAGATTTTTGCCAAGGGCGGGACCCGCATCGGACTGGACTGCCTGATACTGGGCGATCCGGGCACGGGAAAGACCTTCATCGCTCAGCTGATAGCCTCGAAGATGCTCGCGGCCGGGGTGGTGAAGCAGCGCCCGACCGTCGTGGACGCAGCCGACTGGGATGCCTTTGCGGGAGAATTCGACTCGAACATTGCTTCCCTCAAAGATGGTATCCTGCTGATAACCAACGCGCAGAAGCTGCTGCCGACCTCCCGGGCGCAGGACGTGAACCAGCTCGACAAGCTCTTTACGAGGATGCGCAACACCGAGGGCGCGCCGATAGTGCTGCTGTGCGGGCTTGTCAACGAGATGGCAGAATTTCTCGAGCACAACAAGGACGTGCACCGGCTGTTCGAATTTGACTTCAGGCTGGATGCGTTTGCCCTTGCAGACCTTGTCCTTCTTGCACGGACACTGTTGCAGCAGAAGTACGGAGCGGGACTGTCGGAGGGCCTTCCTGAGCGCTTGAATGCGCATTTTGCCTGGTATATGCGTCAGTCTGAGCTGGGACATACCAACGGGCATCTTGCCGAGAAGGTGGCGGAAGACCTTAGCGTTAGCGCGGCTTTGCGTGGCAGCAGGACAGTGGGTGTCGAGGATATTGACCCGGGGCAGTGCTTCATTCCGAAAAGCGAGGAGGAGATACTTGCCGGGCTGGACAATTATGTCGGCCTTCAGGGCGTCAAGGACGAGATTAAGGCTATAATACGCAACATAAAGGCGCGCAAGGCAAACGGCGTCAAGGGCAAGCTTCTCAAGGACCATTACCTCTTTACGGGCAATCCGGGTACGGGCAAGACGAGCTTTGCGAGGACGTTCGGCGAGGTGCTGAACTCTGTCGGGGCTCTTCCGACCGGGCAGTTCGTTGAGGTTTCAGGAAAGGACTTTATCGGGCAGTTCGTAGGCGATTCGGAAGCCAACGTCAAGAATATCGTCAACAAGGCTATGGGCGGAGTGCTCTTTATCGACGAGGCATACGCCCTGATGGGCAGCAACGGGACACAGGGAGGATTTGGTCTGGATGCAGTCAACACCCTGCTCAACCTGCTGGAAAACCGCAAGGGGGACTTTGTCTGCATTATGGCGGGATATACCAAGGAGATGGGAGAATTTGTCCGTATGAATCCGGGCATTCCTTCGCGCTGTAACGTGACCATAGAGTTTCCGGACTACAATGCGAGGGAACTGGAGGAGATTTTCCGGAGAATGCTTGTCCGCAACGATGAGAACATAGCGTTCGGGCTTGATGCCCAGGCGGAAGAGATGCTGCCGAAGGTCTTTGACCGGATGTACCTGAAGCGCACCGACACCTTTGGCAATGCGAGGGAGGTACGCAACCTCTTCGACCTCGCGGTGAAGCGTCACCGTTTGCGTCAGGCAGCAGACAATACATTGACTTACAGTGATATAGTAGGTGAGGATGCAACGCAGGACATTCCTGTTGAGGAGGTAATGAAGGAGCTTGACGGCTTTGTCGGAATGCAGAGTGTCAAGGATGCGATTCGGGAAATTGCACGCGAAATCGCCGTCCAGAAGAAACTTGTCGAGATGGGGGAGGCCGAGGAAGGACTTACCACATTCAACATTGTCCTGACCGGCAATCCGGGCACTGGAAAGAGCAGTGTAGCCCGTACTTTCGGAAGAATATTCAAGGCGCTGGGAGTGACTTCGACCGAGCGCGTTACAGAGAAGGTGCCCAAGGACCTTATCAGTCGCTATGTAAATGATTCTGACAAGCTTATGGATGCCGCTATCAACGAAGCGATGGGCGGGGTCCTGTTTATAGACGAGGCTTATGACCTCAATCCAATGGACGAGGCGGGCCAGAGCACGGGCAGCGAGGGCAAGAAAGCCGTTTTGACGCTTATGACGCGTATGGAGAACGAGGCGGGCAAATTTGTCGTTATCCTGGCGGGTTATCCCAAGGAGATGGCCGACTTTATGTCTTCCAACAAGGGCCTCAGACGCCGCTTTTCGCATTTTATCCACATAGAGGACTATACTGCGGAAGAACTGCTTGAAATATACGAACGGGCAGCCAGGGCGCGCAAATACAATTTTACTCTTGCGGACGATACGGTGCGTATGAAGGCTCTGAATATGTTCCGCAATATGGTATCGATGAAGGACGAGAAGTTCGGCAATGCAGGCGAGGCTATGAAAAAGGTCGCCGAAACCAAGAGCAATATCAACAACAGGATTGCCGCCCTGCCGTTTGACCAGTGGACCCCTCAGGCCCTGCACACCGCCTATCTCGATGACATCCCGTACACCCAGCCGGCAAAGGTTTCCGTGGAGGATTGCCTTGCGGAACTGAATGCCCTCGTGGGCCTGGAGGGAGTGAAGAATTCGCTTGTCAAGTTTGCCCATACCATCAACAACGAGGTCGAATGCGCCCGTGCGGAGCAGCGTCCGCCACGGATTCCGCTCGGCCATTACCTCTTCCTTGGCAATCCGGGCACGGGCAAGACTACGGTAGCCCGCCTTATGGGCAAGATGCTCTATTCCATGGGTGCGCTGCCAACGCCAAACGTTGTCGAGGTGGGCAAGGCGGACCTTGTTGGCCGTCACGTCGGCGATACGGAGGCGATAACCAGTCACGTGATAGACAGCGCGATGGGAGGAATTCTCTTTATCGATGAGGCTTATCAGCTTGCTACCGAACAGTTTGGTGGTTACGGCAGGGTGGCGCTCGAGACCCTGGTGGCCCGGCTGGAAAACGACCGCGACCGCTTTGTCTGCATCGCTGCCGGCTACACCCGCGAGATGCAGGCGTTCCTGGCGGGCAACAGTGGATTTGAGTCGCGCTTCCCGAGACGGAACAGGATAGTGTTCGAGGATTACACGCCGGAAGAATTGTACCGGATATTCAGAATTCATTCGGACAAGGAGGGCTATGTGCTCGACCCCATGGCGGAGAATGCGGTCAGGGGCAAGCTGACTATGATGTACAACAATCGCGGGCCGTCGTTCGGCAACGGGCGGGATGCGCGCAATCTCTTCGTTGAGGTCAAGTCCAATCTTGCTGCCCGTCTGGCAGAGGAAAGCGGAAGCGTCAGCGTGGAACAGAGAAAATTGATAATGATGGAGGATGTGATATGATACAGTGTCCGGAGTGCAGGAAGATGATTCCTGATGACAGCGCGTATTGCGACCAGTGCGGAAAGGAGCTGAAATGGTGTCCGCAGTGCAAGCGGCCCAAGCGCGGGACGGAGTGTCCGCTTTGCGGTAGCGTACTGGTTCCGGGAAAGCAGTATCTCGGCGGTGGTTCGGGGGTCTCCGGGGGTTCGGGCGTCTCCGGCAGTTCGGGCGGTGTTTCCGGCGCTTCGGGTGGGTCTGGGTTCTCCGGTGCTTCAGGCGCTTCAGGGGCTTCCGGCGGGGGTGCTGCTGGAGGCTTCGTCGGCTCGGGTGGGGCTTCGCGAGGAGGTTCAGGCGGGTCTGGGGTTTCCGGCGGGTCGGGTGTCTCCGGGGGTGTTTCCGGCGGGGGGATTGTTCCGACGGCGCTTGT
>SFJA01000132.1 GCA_004556005.1 Bacteroidales bacterium
GGAGTTGCTAGTAATCGTGGATCAGAATGCCACGGTGAATGCGTTCCCGGGTCTTGTACACACCGCCCGTCACACCATGGAAGTTGGGGGTGCCCAAAGTCGGTCAGAGAATAGACTGCCTAAGGCAAAACCAATGACTGGGGTGAAGTCGTAACAAGGTAGCCGTATCGGAAGGTGCGGCTGGATCACCTCCTTTCTAAGGAGAGCAAAGTCTCTGTACTATGCATTGTTTAAACGCAGGATTTTTCGTTCGATGCAAGGCGCGCGACTGAGAACGAAGCGGAGCATACCTGAGTATGTGAGCATCGGATCGAAGGAGTTGCAACGCAGCAATGGACGAAAAAGACAAGTTTATGGGGGTTTAGCTCAGCTGGGAGAGCACCTGCTTTGCACGCAGGGGGTCAAGAGTTCGAATCTCTTAATCTCCACCATACCTTTCAGGAGAAATCCTGAAAGGAAGAACCTTGAAAACTGAACAGAGAAATAGAATCTATAATCTAAACGCAAACGAAAGATTATCGAGGAAAACAGTAAATTAGCAGAGTTATTCTCGTAGAAATACGAAGATTAATGCGTGGTAATTTACTACAATTTCAAGAGAACAAGACAAACGATCAAGTCTCAGAACTGGGACGAGATCCAAGTCAATAGTTAATCTCAAAGACTTATACAGATTAAGCTATAAAGAGCATAAGGTGAATGCCTTGGCAACAGGAGCCGATGAAGGACGTGACAAGCTGCGATAAGCTGCGGGAAGGTGCAAATAACCGTTGATCCGCAGATTTCCGAATGGGGGAACCCACATGGAGTAATGTCCATGTACCCATGCGTAAATCCATAGCGCATGAGGAGGAAACCCGGTGAACTGAAACATCTAAGTAGCCGGAGGAAGAGAAAGAAATTCGATTCCCTGAGTAGCGGCGAGCGAAAGGGGAAGAGCCCAAACCATGCTTCGGCATGGGGTTGCGGACCATCAAAATGACTGATCAGGATAACCGAACACGACTGGAACGTCGGACCGAAGAGGGTAAAGGTCCCGTAGGTGAAATCGTGAGAAGCATAGATGGCACCAGAGTAGCACCGGACACGTGAAACCCGGTGTGAAGCAGGGAGGACCGCCTCCCAAGGCTAAATACTACCTGTTGACCGATAGAGAACAGTACCGTGAGGGAAAGGTGAAAAGAACCCCGGGAGGGGAGTGAAACAGAACCTGAAACCTTATGCTTACAAGCAGAGGGAGCGCAAGTGACCTCGTACTTTTTGTAGAACGGGCCAACGAGTTGCGGTATATGGCAAGGTTAAGGTGTTCAGCACCGGAGCCGTAGCGAAAGCGAGTCTAAAGAGGGCCATAGTCGTATGCTGCAGACCCGAAACCGGGTGACCTATCCATGAGCAGGTTGAAGCGGGAGTAAAATCTCGTGGAGGACCGAACCCATATCCGTTGAAAAGGGTTGGGATGACTTGTGGATAGCGGTGAAATTCCAATCGAACTCGGAGATAGCTGGTTCTCCTCGAAATAGCTTTAGGGCTAGCCTCGGAAAGAGATACGCGGGGGTAGAGCACTGAATTTCCTAGGGGGCTTCACCGCCTACCGAAGAATATCAAACTCCGAATACCGCAGTATTATATCCGGGAGTCAGACTATGTGAGATAAGTTTCATAGTCGAAAGGGAAACAGCCCAGACCAACAGCTAAGGTCCCAAAGTTCAGGTTAAGTGGAAAAGGATGTGGAGCTGCATAGACAACTAGGACGTTGGCTTAGAAGCAGCCACTCATTTAAAGAGTGCGTAATAGCTCACTAGTCGAGTGACTCTGCGCCGAAGATAAACGGGGCTGAAACCTGACACCGAAGCTTTGGATACAGTGATGTATGGTAGAGGAGCATCGTATACGGGCAGAAGCGGAATCGTAAGAGACCGTGGACTGTATACGAGAGAGAATGTTGGCATGAGTAGCGAGAGGCAGGTGAGAATCCTGCCCGCCGAAAATCTGAGGATTCCTGAGGAAGGTTCGTCCGCTCAGGGTAAGTCGGGACCTAAGCCGAGAGCGAAAGCTGTAGGCGATGGACAACAGGTTGAGATTCCTGTACCACCGAGCTTTGCATGAGCGATGGGGGGACACAGAAGGATAGTCTGAGCGCGCGGTTGGAAGAGCGCGTCCAAGCACAAAGTCAGGGGAGTAGGCAAATCCGCGACCCAAAAATGATGAAGTGTGACGGGGATGGAAAACAAGTACAGAAGCAGATGAATCCACGCTGTCGAGAAAAGCCTCTAGCGAGAAGTAAGGTGCCCGTACCGTAAACCGACACAGGTAGATGAGGAGAGAATCCTAAGGTGAGCGAGAGAACTATTGTTAAGGAACTCGGCAAAATAACCCCGTAAC
>SFJA01000049.1 GCA_004556005.1 Bacteroidales bacterium
GAAAGCCTGCTCTCAAAGTCGTTTGTAGATGCAAGAATCATATTCTTGAACTCCTGCACGGTATAATGCTTGCCGAGTTTTTTTGCATAGGAAAGTGCAAGCGCCACGACACCGCTGACGTGAGGCGCGGCCATCGAAGTGCCCTGCATATAACCGTAATCAGGATTCTTCGTATCTGAATTGAGTTCCGACGGCATAGTCGAAAGCACCATTGAAGCATAACTGGTAAAAGGTGCAAGATATGCCTCGCCACCCGGAGCCACAATGTTGCATCCTCGGCCGTAGTTGGTGTAATATGTCGGCAGGAAATCAGGTCCGAATGCTGAAACGCTGATAAAATCTCTTGTTGCACCGGGATACGAGCAGTTGTTGCGTCCCTCGTTTCCGGCTGCGAATATTGCTATGTTGCCGTCGAGCACACTGTTGTTGCGAGTAGCTTCGAAATACCTTATCGCGTCTATCTCAGCTGGACTCATCTTGTAGTAGGCGGCATCGCCCTCTATTGCCATAGGGAGTCCGTAAGAGCAGGAAATCACAGACGCGCCGTTGTCTGCGGCATATTTGATAGCCCTGGAGAATGAAGCCGAAGACCCCGTCGATCCATGGGAGAATACCTGGCAGCTCATAATCTTGCAGCCGTTGCCCAAACCGTTTCCGCCTCCGGCAATTCCACACACTCCCTTTCCGTTTCCATTGACTGCAGCAATGGTTCCGGCGATATGCGTAGCGTGACCTGAAGAGCCTTCGTCAGACCAGGTTATGGGACCGTTGTCCTTGAAGTTGTAACCGTATATGTCATCTATGTAGCCGTTGCCGTCTGTATCGCTTCCGTCCTTTTTCTCCTTGGTATTGACCCACATGTTTGCCGCAAGGTCAGGGTGTATGTACTTAACGCCCTCGTCGATTACGGCCACGATAATGGACTCGTCACCTGTTGTAAGTTCCTGCCACACCCTCTCCACGTTGATGTCGGCTCCGGCATATGCGGAATTGCATATTGTCTTGCTACCGTTGTTCTTGTAATGCCACTGGTCGGCGAGCATAGGATCGTTGAATATTGACGTCAAAGCCGCCTTGGTCAACGGATCGGCGCGCTCTACCACTGGTCCCTCATATGGGCCGGACAGAAGTTCCTCCCCGGCTTCCATATATGTATTGTACTGAACGGAAGCTACCGACCTGCTGGCTGCAAGGGTCTGTGCTACGTCTCCGTTGTCCGTTCCCGGCACAAGGGAAATCTCATACCAGCGGTCAAGACCGAACTGTGCCTCCAGTTCCTCTTTTCCAGGAATGGAAGGGAACAGTCTGTTTACGGATGCGACTCCCGGCGCCAAAAGCATAATCTGCTCGCTGGTGGCTCCATTCTCCAGCTTGACAAGCAGAGAGGCAGGATCTGCGCATGATTTTGTACCCAGCACCTTTACGGTATCGAAATGCTCTTCCTGCAACTGGACCTCCTGTGTACACGAGAACAAGGCCGCAGCGAAGAAAATAAAGCCTGCAATGTTTATAAGATGTTTCATACTGACAACAAAATAGTCCGGTACGCCACCGTCGGCGTGCCGGACTACAAAGATAGTAAAAATACTCGCTTATTTTACGATAAAATCGCTCGGAGTGAACTCAACCTTGCGTGAGTTCTTGCTTGCAGCCTCGTTCTTTACTACATCCATAGTAACGTAGTTGCAACGGAAGCTTGGCTTGGCAGGGAAGAAACGCTCCTTGGCAGACTCCTTGACCTCAAGGCTTGCGATTGACGCAGGTGCGGCAGCTGAGGCGCCGGAAGTCAGATCCCTAACCTTGGTGGCTGAGAAAGATGTGAACAGGTCAAGCCAACCCAAACCCTTGGTCCCGTTGTAATCGGTAACGTAAAGACCGAACATTCCAGAAGGCTGGCTGAACTTGCCCTTACCTGTAATGGTGAACATAATCGGATTGCCATCATCGCTTGCACTTGCAAACAGGGCGGCCTGGTCATTCTCCTCGTCAGCGAGAATAAGCTGCCAGTCGTAGAAGAGCATACGGTTGGTATCCTGATCAAAATCGATGTAAATAGGAGCATCGAGTTCGATACCATAGAACGTGGTAACCATAAGATTGTACCATTCATCATCACTAGGTTCGATAACCATTGGAAGCGGTTCGAGCGGACCGTTGAAATATGAAGTGATCGACGTTGAATAAACACCGGTCATATCTTCAAGGCTAACCACAAGCTTGCCTGTTGTCTTGGCAGAAGCCACATCGAAGGCATAAGCGTAACCGTTGGATGCCCAGGCAAGAACCGAATACTCTGTTCCCGGAACACAGTCCTTGAATACTGCAACATACGATGAAGTGTTCGCAGCCTCGATATCTTCTTCAGCGAGAGACTCGGAAGCGAGAACTTCCTTTACACAGTCCTCATAATTATTTTCGAGAACTCCCTTCTCAAAGAGACCGATCTTTATGTCGACGAGATCCTGTCCGAAGATATAGTACTCGAGAGTATTGTCAGAAGTGTCCTCCTTTCCATATTTACCGGTTGCGACAAGGCCTGAATAAAGCTCAACGTCCTTATTGTCACCCTCAGCCACGTAATTGATTGTTGCAGTGGCAGTTTCCTGAGCCTCTCCAGCTGCGTCGAAAGATACGGCAACAACGGTGTAAACGCCGGTTTCAGGAAGAGTTAACTTTGCGATGCCGTCAGCAGGAAGTGTAGCGATTCCTTCGGCAGAACCGTCGGCAATCTGGCCTGCATACCTTGTAACCTGTGCAGAGTTGAGGGTTCCTTCATAAACTGCATACTTGACAGCGGCAACGTCGACACCAAGATCGAAGTAAACAGGAAGTACACCATCCTGTGTAAATCCGGCCTCAAGTTCCATACTGTAATCCACGAGAGTACAGCCAGGGAATACAAGTACTATGGCCTGGTCTTGATCGATAAACGGCCATCCGCCGATTCCGTTCATGAAGATGTACGGAGCAAGCTGGATAACTGCAGGCGAAGCATCTTCATTGTACTGGATAACCTTGTTGTAATACCAGTCAGCAACCGTGAAGCTGCTTAATGAAGCAGGATGAACGAGAAGAAGCTCCTCACCATAGTTAGGATGGATGACTCCTGTATAGTAAACGTCAAAGTATACGAGTCCATCCTGGTCAGCAACATTGCCAAACAAAGATTCACCCTTCTTCAAAGCCTTGATATACAGGTAGGTATCCTGCTCGTCACTGAAAATAGGACTTGTAGCGCCAGCATCCAGAATCTCATTCATGGAGATACGGTAGATCGAAGGGTTGAGGTCACTCTGGTAGTAACGTACGTTACAGGTGAACGGGTCCCAGAATACGCTCATTGTAAAGGTACCTACACCCAAATCGTTCCATTTCTCAACGAGAACTGTAAAGTCAAGGTTGGATGGAAGTGTAGAATACTTTGAGACAAATTCGTCACCTTCGATTGAGAGACTGACAAGATACTCCTGTCCAACTGCAATTCTTGCATAATCGAACGAAATGGTGGTTTCAGACTGACCGTCCTCAAACACAGCGTTGACAGGCTTGATATTGAAGATTGAACTGGTATCGCTGACAGTAACAGGCACTACAAGGTCACCTTCCGTGTTTGTACGTGCAACGGTGAAGGAAATCTTGGTACTTTCCTCCGGACTCCTTACGATGGCAGTTTCCTGTGCAGGGAAATACACGCCAAAGCAGTTAGGGTCATCTTCGCTACCTGGCTTGTACTCCTCTACAGGAGAACAAGCAGCCGCAAAGAGCGAAAGAGCAGAGAATGCTGCAAATAATCTATAAATTGTTTTCATCGTTAATCGGGTTTTTAGTCGGTAACACCATCACGGAGAGTCTTATTCTGACCCATTACAGGAAGGTTGCCACCCTCGTTGTCTTCGATACCCTCGTTGAAATTGAGTTCGGTTGTGCAGAACCTCATAAGGAGCCATCTGTCATCAGCGGCAACATTGAAGCGGAAAGCGTCAGGAATATTGCTTTTGTTGTCGTGGAACCTTACGAAAGGCTTGCCGAGACGACGGGTATCGTTGTTGGCAAATCCTTCACCCCAGAGCTCAACCCTGCGCTGGAACCATACCTCGTCTTCGAAAGTGCGTCCGGTAAGTTCAGCATTGTATGCAGGATCACGGTAAGTCTTGACAAAGTCGTTGAGCACCTTGATACCCTCAGCTGTCTTGCCGCTCTTGTAAAGGGCCTCTGCCTGGATGAGAAGCATTTCCTCAACCCTCATAAATGGCCAGTCCTCATCATTGAGGGTGGTACCGATAGGGTCGCACGCAAACTTGACATTGGTATAAGGAAGGAAGGTTGCCTTTACGTCAGCGATGTTTGCGGTTGCAATTTCCTGTCCGACAAGCACGCCGCCGTCAGGGTTAGGGTAGGTAAGACCTTCGAGAAGCGGAGAGTAGAGATCTTCGTTGACCCACCAGCCCTTGCGCACGTCAGTATCCGGAATCTTGTTATAGAGAAGATTGTTGATGAATGCGTAGCACTGGGTTGCAGGAGAATAACCGTCAGCGGAGAATGAACGGATCCATGCTGAAGAAGTTGCATAAGGGTAAGTTTTTGCAACGTCCGGAGTCATATCATATCCCCAGAGCCAGTTAGGCTCGGTGATCTTGCAGAATGAAGGCTTGCTGCAATCGGCGATTGATGAAGGAGTGTAGCCTGCTGCAGCCTTTGCTGCATCCTCGGCTGCCTCTTCCCATTTCTCCATATTGAGATATGCGCGTGCGCGGAGTCCATAGGCGACCTGCTGGTCGATCTTTGACTTGTCTGGCCTCTGGTAGCCCTCGAGGTACTCGATGGCGGTAGTGAGGTCGGAAAGGATGAGGTCGTAAACTTCCTTCACGGTTGCGCGCGGGTTGTTTGCAACGTCAACGGTTTCCCGTGTCACGATAGGAACGCAAGGCTCTTCTTGAGCAATAGCGTACCTGAACTGGAAATAAGGAGCGATATTAAGGTAGCAGAATGCCCTGATGGCATATGCCTGTCCGACGCGTGCCCTGACGTCAGCGGGGGTCTCCTCGGTAACGTCGCCATAGGCGTTCATCACGTCGTGAGCTCTTGCAACCTCATCATATATGCCACGATAACGGATATAAGGGTTTGCGTAGTCTGCGTTTCTTGAAGTAAGCTCTCCACATACTGAGAACCAGTTGTAACCGATGTTAGGCATAGCGATATCGGATGCCTCGAGGTCATTGGAGAATGCCATCATAATGAAGCCAAAGTCATCAGGACGGCTGGAAGAGAAGTTACCATATGAAAGAGGATCGCCGAGTTTTGTGTACATACCGGTAAATACGGCATCGGCTCTCTGCGGCACGGCTGCAACCGTCGCCTCGTACTGGCTGGCAAGCATGCTGCCACCCTGAGGCTCAAGCTCATCCATCGACGTGCAGGATGCAACTGAGGCGAGCGCAAGCACTGCAACAAATGAAGTTATCTTGTTGTTAATCATAATACGGTTCGATTAAATGTTAGAAAGTGAGAGTGACGCCACCGGTAACATTACGCATAGCTGAGTATGAGTTGCTGTTGAGACCGGAGCCTGAAGTATAGCTACCGATACCGAGAGAGAATCTTGGATCGACACCCTGACGGGCAGAGAGTACATAAAGGTTGTCACCGGTTACGTAAACTCTGAGTGAACCAAGGCCCAGTTTCTTGGCAAATGAAGCAGGGAAGGTATATCCCAGGGTAATGTTGTCAAGGCTGAGGTAGTTGCTGCTGATCATAAAGCGGTCAACTGCAGTCTGTCCAACGGTATAGTCGCCGTCGAGGCGAGGGATGTCGGTGTCGGTATTTTCCGGAGTCCAGGCATTGAGGATATCCCTGTGGATAGCCTGTCCAGCACTGTTCTGGCTAAGCATAAGGGCCTGATACTGACCATCATAGTACTTGCCACCAAGCTGGAATGAGCACTGGAATGAGAGGTCGAAACCGTAAGCGCTCAGACTTGAACCGAAGCCACCGAAGAGCTTAGGAAGAGTAGTTCCGCACTCGAACTGGTCTGCTGAAGTAAAGTCGGTAGTGGTGATGATGTTGCCGGTCTCTTTTCCTTCGGCATCCTTCTCCTTCTTGTAATAGAGGGCCTTTCCTTCCTCGTTGACACCTGCATACTTGCGGAGGTATGACTCGTAGAGAGAGCCTCCGACCTTGTAGATACGGGTGCTTCCCTTGATACCTGTCTCTGATACTGACTCGTCGAGAGAGAGGATGGTGTTCTTGTAGTGGCTGAGGTTGGCATTTGCAGACCAGAGAATGTTCTGGGTCTTTATGATGTCATAGTTGAGTACAAGCTCGAATCCCTTGTTGCTGATTGAACCCACGTTGATTGGAACGAATCCGGTAGGGTTACCTGAAGAAAGCGGAACTTCCTTGGAGTAGAGAAGGTCGCTGGTGATTCGGTTGAAGATTTCGAAGGATCCTGAAAGACGGGAGTCGAACAATTCAAAGTCGAGACCGGCGTTCAGAGAGTGTGAAGACTCCCAGGTAAGTTCCTCGTTACCCTTGTATGACATAGTGACGCTGTATTCCTTGGTCTCTTCGTTGTATGAGTGGGTGTACTGGTCTGCGTATGGATAGTATGAACCGAGGTTATCGTTACCCTGAAGACCATAGCTTGCCTTGAGTTTCAAGGTGTTGATCCAATCTGCTCCGCTAAGGAAGTCTTCCTTGCTCATAAGCCAGGCGAGACCCACGCTTCCGAAGTTACCCCAACGGTGTCCCGGAGCGAAACGTGAAGATGCATCGCGACGGAATGAACCGCTGATGAAATACTTCTCGTCATAGTCATATCCGGCACGGGTAAGGAAACCTTCAGTCATATAATATGAGGTTGAAGAGGTTGCCTCAAGCTTGCTGGTACCGTCGGCGTTGTTGAGTTCTCCAACGAACGGGTTGAAAAGGTGATCGTTGTAACCTGACAGACCCTGAGAAGTGAGATTGTAACGCTCGTAACCGGCAAGTACGTCGAAATGATGCCTGCTTCCACCGAAGTCGGTCTTGTAGGTGGCAAGGAGCTGGCTGTTTACGGTAAAGAGCCTTGAGTGGGAAACAGATGCGGCTCCGTCATCAGCTGAAGAAGAACCGAACATGCTGTAGAGGGCGTTGGACCTGGTGTTGTCGTTTGTGAGACCGAGGTTTGCCTGAATGTCGAGGCCCTTGACAGGAGTGAGGACTACACCGAACTTTCCGGTGAGCACGTCAGCATAGTTGTGCTTGGCGTTGTACTCATTGTCACGGACAGCGTTTCCGGTAAATGCGGCACGCTTGAAATTGGTGTTGTTTGAATCGTAAACGGTACGTCCGTTCTCGGTAAGGATATCGTGAGTGTTGGAATTGCGCACATAAAGAGGATAGATAGGCGCAATGTTGTTGGCAATGTAGAAGATGTTGCCTGATGAACCCCAACTGTATGATCCCGGAGACTGTGAGTCTGAGTAAGAGTAGCTGAGGTTTGTGGTGAAGCGCAACCAGGACTTGGCCCTGTAATCGGCATTGATACGGGCTGTGTATCTCTTGTAGTCAGAGTTGCTGATGATACCGCCGTCATTGAGGTAACCTACGCTGGCGTAGTAGTTGAGTCCGCCAGAGTTGCCGCTGATGGACACGTTGTACTCCTGACGGAGCGAGTTGTGGAACACCTCATCATACCAGTTGTCTGGAATGTAGTAGTACTCACCGTCATCGTATCCGAGGGTAGCGTTAGGATTGAGCTTGAAGTTGTGACCTACAAGGTTCTGTCCCTCAGGGAGTGTGTAAACGAGGTAACCGAGACCGCCGTTGTTCTCATTGAGGAGGTTTTTGTCGGCATAAGCATAAGCTTCTGCAACGGAAGAACCTGAGTACAGCTTCGAGTTGTACATCAACTTGTACCAGGTTTCATAGTAAAGACCCGGCTCGGTGATGATATCGTAATTAGGGATGAGTCGTGAGTTTGAACCTACCTTGGCGTCAAACTTTACGTTCGGCACGCCGTGACCTGCCTTCTTGGTGGTAATGAGAACGACACCGTTTGCACCACGGGCACCGTAGATGGCGCTGGCAGATGCATCCTTGAGGACGGAGATAGACTCAACGTCATTAGGGTTGATGTCGCTGATGGAACCGTCGAAAGGCATACCGTCAACTACATAGAGAGGCGCGCTGCTTGCGCTCATTGAGCCGATACCGCGGATACGGATTGCGCCGCCGCCTGCAGCAGGGTCACCGGTTGAAGAGATGACCTGGACACCCGGAGTGGTACCTGCAAGGGCGTTGGTCACGGTCGAAGTGACACGCTTTGCAATTTCATCGCTGGAAACGACTGCGGCCGAACCGGTAAACGACTTCTTGGTGGTCGTACCGTAAGCGATGACCACGGTCTCGTCGATGAGTTCGAGGTCCGGGCTAAGTGCAATGTCAATCTGACGGCGAGTGCCGACCTTGACTTCCGCACTGTGATAACCAACAGAAGAATACACCAATATACCTTCTTTTGGCAAGGTAATTGAATAATTACCGTTGGCATCCGACATCGAGCCTACTTTCTCGTTTTTGAGAAGCACATAGGCAAATGGAATGCCCTCACCGGTAGATGCATCCGTAATCCTACCTGTCACCGTAACATTCTGGGCAACAGCGGTTACAGAGAACATCACCAAGGCTGTACATAACAGCATAAAGGCTTTTTTCATAAGCACCTGATGTTAAATGAACTAATAAAAACTAACGTAACGATATTCAAAGCAAAATCACGCCCAAGGGTTGCCTTGGGCACAAAAGCGGTCGCAATATAGCCAAAAAATTCGTTAAAAACAAAAAGAGACACTATAAACTAACCTAACTCTGCCCTTTCCGGGCATCATTCCCGACCCATACTACTCTCCTGCGGAACCACCCGCAAGGTCAAGAATCTCATCTGTAATACGTTGCTGACGGCACTTGTTATACTCGAGAGACAGCTCCGAAAGCAGATTCTCCGCATTGTCCGATGCCGTCTGCATAGCCATAGTACGTGCCGCCTGCTCAGCTGCGGCCGAATCGAGCAGTGCCGCATAAAGACGCAGCGCGAGCACCTGCGGCCTGAGCTCCGACACCAGAGACTCGGCCGAAGGCTCTACAATAAATAATTTGCTCTCAACGACTTCCTCTTTTCCATAAGGCAGGAACTGCTCCACCCTTATCTCCTGCCGGGAGGTCGAGACAAAGCCGGTGTAAATCAGGTAAACCTTGTCGAGGACCCCGGATCGGTGCAAGTCCAGCAGGTGCAGGGCAAATTCTTCCACACTGTCATAGTTGCAGTTCTGGACCATCGCAGAGCAATCGCGTTCAATGGGATAGCCCGCCCGGCGCAGCGCATCGCCCACCTTGCGGCCGAAAGCGTATATGTCAGGCTTGGTGTCGAGACGGTTCAGGATTGCCATAGTCTTGCGTATGACATTGGCATTGAACGCCCCGCAGAGCGAGGTGTTGGACGAAATGCAGACCAGGGCCACCCGTCCGCGCGGTTTTGCCTCAGCTTCAGGACGCAGTGCAGTGGCCGTGCCGGCCGGCTCGGGAACTGGAGCGGAAATACCGTCCTCCACAGGCGTTGCGGCACCAGCTGCCGGACTGCACAACTCCGAGAGAATCTCTCCGAGAGCCTGCTGATAAGGACGAAGAGACTCTATCGACCTCTGTGCCTTGCGCAGTTTGGCCGATGCCACGAGCTTCATCGCCGAAGTGATTTTCAGCGTATTGCGAACTGAAGCTATGCGCTCCTTTGTCTCCCTTAATGTCGCCACCTATATTATATTCTTGAAAGTGATTTGCAAACTTCAACTGCAGTACGCTCGATAACGTTGCAGGCTGCCACGTCAAGTTCACCACTACCCAGCCTGTCAAGCACCTCCTGATGGCGCGAGCGCATCCTGTCGAGGAAAAGTTCCTGGAACTGAGGCACCTGATCGTCGTCGATGCCTGTCATCAGCGCGTGGGTTCCGCAATAAAGCACTGCAACCTGCTCTCCCACAGGCATGGGGCTGTACTGAGGCTGAATCAGCAGACGGCTGTTCTTGCGTCCCTTGTCTATGGTCATCGCGGTCACCTTATCCATATCGGAAGAGAATTTGCTGAACGACTCAAGTTCCTCATACTGAGCCTGATCGATCTTCAGCGTACCGGCAACCTTCTTCATGCTTTTGATCTGGGCGCTGCCGCCTACGCGGGACACCGAGATTCCGACATTGATCGCAGGACGCACACCAGCATTGAAAAGTGAAGTCTCCAGATAAATCTGACCGTCAGTAATGGAAATGACATTGGTCGGGATGTATGCCGACACGTCGCCCGCCTGGGTCTCGATGATAGGCAGCGCTGTCAGCGAACCTCCGGCTCGGACCTTGCCCTCCAGCACAGCCGGGAGGTCATTCATCTTTTCAGCAACTTCCTGCTGGCCAATGATTTTTGCAGCCCTCTCGAGCAATCGCGAATGCAGGTAAAATACGTCTCCCGGGTACGCCTCCCTTCCCGACGGCCTGCGCAGGATAAGCGACACCTCCCTGTAGGCAACCGCCTGCTTGGAAAGGTCATCGTAAACGACAAGGGCGTGACGCCCGGTGTCACGGAAGAATTCGCCCAGGGCGGCTCCGGCAAACGGGGCGTAGTAGCGCAGAGCGGCAGGGTCGGCGGCAGTGGCGGCGATGACGGTCGTGTATTCCATCGCGCCCTTTTCGCGCAGGGTGTGGACTATCGAGGCGACGGTCGAACCCTTCTGACCTACAGCGACATAGATGCAATAAACGGGATCTCCGGCAAGATAGCCGGCGCGCTGGTTGATGATGGTGTCTATGGCTATGGCTGTCTTTCCGGTCTGGCGGTCGCCGATTATGAGCTCGCGCTGCCCGCGGCCGATAGGAATCATCGCATCTATTGCCTTGATGCCGGTCTGGAGTGGTTCGTGCACGGGTTCGCGGAAGATTACTCCAGGGGCCTTGCGCTCAAGCGGCATCAGGATGCTTTCTCCGCGGATTTCGCCAAGCCCGTCGAGCGGCGTGCCGATAGGGTCCACAACCCTGCCGACAAGTCCTTCGCCCGCAGGGATGGAGGCGATTACACCCAGGCGGCGCACCTGCATGTCTTCGCCGACCAGGTCCGTCTGGCCCATAAGCACGACGCCGACATTGTCTTCCTCGAGGTTCATGACGACGCCCTTGATGCCGGACTGGAACTCCACGAGCTCGCCCATCTCGGCGTTCGACAGACCGTATATTCTTGCTACACCGTCACTTACGCTCAATACGGTACCTATCTCCTCATATTTTGGGGTGATGTCGATTCCTTTGAGTTTTTCGAGCAGTATATCGGAAATTTCACTTGCCCTGATGCTGTTCTGAGACATATGAATGATTGGATTAAACTATTCTGTTGGAGTTGATTACAAACTTGCGTCTAATATCTTCGATGCGGCGTCTGACGCTTGCGTCAAGCAGGAGCTCGTCCGTCCGGAGGACAAAGCCTCCCACAAGTTCCGGGTCGATTGAGCATTCCATCTCAACCTTCAGCCCCGTGGCGGACTCAAGCGAGGCCTTGAGCCTGTCATCGAGTCCGGGTATGGCTGCTGCCGTTGTAAGCCTTGCGTGCAAGATGCCTTCGGACTCCCTGTACAAGGCAAGGAAGGTCCTGAATATCTGACAGATATAGTCCAGGCGACCGTTCTGACGTACAAGTTCAACGAAGTTTTCCAGGACAGGTCCCGGAGCTTCACCCGCGGCTGAAGGATCTTCGAGCATCCTGATCAGTTTGAGGTACAGCTCATCCTTCACCCCCTCGGAGTCGGCATACTTGAGAAGGGCCCTGGCGTATCTTGTACTGATCTGTCCGAGAGTCATAATCAACTTTCAGTTTTGGAAATACGGCTCGGGCACTGCTCGGCGAGACGCTCTGCAAGGCTGCACTGGGCAGCATTTCCCTTAAGGTCTTCGGACACGATCTTGCCCGCTATCTCCATCGAAATCAATGCTATCTGGGCTTCGAGTTCCCGCATCGCGCTCTCCTTGTCTGCGGCAATTTCGAGCCGTGCCTTTTCTATCATACGCGCCGACTCCTGAGCCGCCTGCTCACGCGCCTGACGCAGAATCTCGTCCTTGGTCCGGCTTGCCTCCGAGAGTATGCTCTCCTTCTGTCTGCCCACTTCCTCAAGCATCAATTCCCTTTCTTTGGATATGCCCGCAAGCTGATTCTTCACCTCCTCGGCAGTACGCAACGACTCCTCGATGTGGTCGGAGCGCTTCTCGACCATTTCCGTAATGACGGGGAATCCGAACTTCGCGAGCAGGAAAAAGACTGCGCCGAAGATCAGAACGGTCCAGAAGATAAGTCCGAATTCGGGTGTAATCAGTGACATGACAACTAGTTAAGCAATACTGCAAGCAGGCAGACAATCACAGCGAAAAGACACACACCCTCGATGAGAGCTCCGATGATGATGGCCGTGGTACGCAGACCTCCGGCAATCTCCGGCTGGCGGGCAGATGCCTCCATAGTAAACTGTGCAAGTTTGCTGATTCCGAATGCTGCCGCGAGTGCGACCACTGCAGCGGCAAGGGCTCCTGCGGCCTTGGCCCATACTGCAATCTGAAGAACTGTTCCTAACATAATCTGTTTATTCTGAAGAACTGTTCCTAACATAATCTGTTTATTGTTAATTAATTACTATGTCCGTCCTGATGCGCCAGCCCGATAAACACGGACGAGAGCATCGTAAATACATACGCCTGGATAAATGCCACCAGCACTTCCAGACAGTCAAGGAATACTCCGAAAAGCACCGAAACCACACTCATTGAAGAGTTGAGCACCACTCCTATGCTTGCCGTAAGGAATATCACGGCAACGGTGCTAAG
>SFJA01000050.1 GCA_004556005.1 Bacteroidales bacterium
GCATTCTTTGTGTTTACCGTTTGTCTGGGTATGGGTTACAGTTGGCAGTTTGCACTTACTGCAGTACTCATTGAAGGATTGATTTTCATAATCATGTCCATTACCGGCCTGCGAGGATGGCTCCTGGGGGCCATTCCAGGTACGCTCAAAAAGGCAATCGGAGCCGGTATCGGTCTTTTCATTGCATTCATCGGAATGCAGAATGCAGGCATCATCGTCAATAATGACGCAACCCTCGTCAGCCTTGGTGACATTACTAAAGGAACCGCCCTGCTCAGTCTGATTGGTTTTGCCATTACTGCAGGTCTGGTCATGCTCAAGGTTAAGGGCGGAATGCTGATAGGAATCCTTGCAACAACCTTGCTTGGACTTGTTATCAAGGACCCTGCAACCGGAGAGGCCATCACAAGCTTTATGCGCAATGATGCAGGCAAGGTGATGTTCGTATCGCTGCCTGAGAGCGTCGCTCCGATTTTCTGCAAATTCGAGTGGGCAAGCATACTGAGCTGGGATATGCTCGTCGTTGTGCTTACCTTCCTTTTCATCGACCTTTTCGATACGATGGGAACCATCATAGGCGTATGTCAGGGAACTGAACTCGGCAACAAGGAGAATGTCGAGGGCATTGACAAAATGTTCCTTTCCGACTCTGTCGCAACTGTTGTTGGAGCCTGCCTTGGAACCTCTACCACAACTACTTACGTGGAAAGTGCTTCGGGTGTTAGCGCCGGTGGACGTACCGGTCTCACTGCATTCTCAACAGCGGTATGCTTCGCGCTTGCGCTCTTCTTCTCCCCGATTTTTCTGGCGATCCCTGGTGCTGCAACGGCTCCTGCCCTCATCATCGTGGGCGTTATGATGATGTACAATGTCAAGGCCATACATTGGGATGATTACAGCAAGGCCATTCCGGCATTCATCACAATCATCACAATGCCTCTTGCCTATTCCATCTCAGACGGTATTCTTCTCGGTGTCATCGCTTACGTGCTCACTCACGCTATCAGCGGACAGTTCAAAAAGATTTCCGTAACGATGTGGGTGCTCGCAGTGCTCTTTGTGCTCAGATATATATTTATCTAGAGTTATCGTCATAAAAACTGCCCGGTGCAATGATGGAAACAATATCTCCTTGCGAGAGTTTCCACTTGCACCGGGCTGAATTTTGACTGCTATTCCTCTGAGAACTGGTCTTTGCCAACTGAACAGAGAGGGCAGACGAAGTCCTCTGGTACATCTTCCCAGGCTGTTCCCGGTGCAATGCCTGCCTCAGGAACTCCTACGGCAGGATCATATTCCCAGCCGCAAACGTCGCATACATACTTTTTCATAACGTAACGCTTATTTGAATTTCGTTTTACGGATACAAAGATATAACATTATGCTTAATATTGTATCGCGGAACCTGAATCAGACACCCGCTTTTTCCATAGGCTTCTGTTGCCATATGGAGGTTTTTGCGTATCTTTGCAGCCGGTGCTCCGGCACAGGCTATGGATTTAACTTTAATGGTAGTGTTATGAATATTGCATTGGTAGCTCACGATGGCAGGAAACAGGAACTTCTGAGTTGGGTAAGATACAACCAGGCCATCCTTTCAAAACACACGTTGTATGCGACAGGCACAACTGGAAGGCTGATCGAAGAGATTACGATTGACAATCCTGAAGTGCCCGGAACTCTCACCTGTCCTTTCAAGGGCAAGGTTACAAAACTGCTTTCGGGCCCTCTTGGAGGAGACCAGCAGATCGGTGCGATGATAGCCGAAGGAAAGATACAGATGCTCATTTTCTTCTGCGACAACCTGATAGTCCAGGGCCATCAGAATGACGTTTCGGCTCTGACCAGGCTGGCAGCCTTGTACAACATTGCCTTTGCGACCAATAGGACTACAGCTGATATGCTTCTTACATCGAGCCTTATGGACAATCCTGACTATAAGGTTCAGATTCCTGACTGCATTGCAAAATATGCCAACAGAGACCTGCAATAACATCTATACCTTCTTCTCTCGGGAATGCGGCTCCCTGGAACTGTTTGAGATACTCAACAAACGTATTCTCGAAGAGTGTGGGGAGTTTTCGCCCGTTTTTCCATAGGCAAGGTCGCGTAGATATGAAAGACAATAGACTTGAGCAGATAGTCCGATTCTGCAAACTTCTCGACAAAGAGAAATTCATACAAAGACGCACCTATCTTTCTGATGGAGAGCGTCTTGAAAACGATGCCGAGCACGCCTGGCACATGGCCGTGATGGCATTGCTGCTTTCCGGGTACTCCAATGAGAAGGTTGATGTGCTGAAAGTGGTGAGCATACTCCTTGTCCACGACCTGGTGGAAATCTATGCCGGGGACACGTTTGCCTATGATGAAGAGGGCAAGAAGACTCAGCGGCAGCGTGAACTTGCTGCAGCCGACCGGCTATTCTCCCAACTTCCGGACGAGCTCGCACAGAGGATGCGCTCGCTGTGGGACGAATTCGAAGAGTGGGCGACTCCGGAGGCTAAGTTTGCGCACAGTCTCGATAACTTCCAGCCTTTGCTTCTTCAGAATGCCAGCGGATACCGTGCATGGAAAGAAGGTGGACGGCGGCTGTCCGAGGTGCTTGAGCGAAACGCCCGCTCGGCTGAAGGCTCCCTGGCACTTTGGGAATACGCGCGCGAAAATTTCATTCAGCCTGCCATAGATGCAGGAACACTGAAGGACGACACTTTGTGATTAAGTCAATGTTATATATTATGAAACTCAAATCACTGATTAACCGTTTCGCTGCAATTTCGTTCGCAGCGGTTCTGGCGCTCGGATGCGGACCGGAAAAACCGGTCGATCCGGAAAAACCTGAAGAGAAAGATCCCACTGAAACAGAAGGCACCAGCATTGCCGATGTTCTGAAAGCTGAGGTAGGAGGTACTTTCGAACTTGAAAACGTGCTTGTCGTAGGAGCCAATACCAATGGGGTCCTCCTTCAGCAGATGGGCTCGTATATCTATGCCTTTAAAGGCTCTGAACATAATCTCGAGGTCGGAGACCTGCTGAAGGTGTCAGGCACCACTTCGATGAGAAACGGTCTGGTCCAGTTCGGAAGCGGATGTACTTTGGAAAAGACGGGCACTGCGCCTGTAACTTATCCGGAACCTGAGACTATGGATGTCGAGGCAATCGAGTCCTATATGTCAAACCCTTCCATCAAATACGTTACATATAGCGGAACTGTCCTTCTCTCAGGAAATTATACAAATCTTGAAATTGACGGAAGCTCGGTTGTCGGAAGCTTGGACTATATGACAGAAGAGTTCAGGACACAGTACTCAAAACATAATCTCACAATCACCGGCTGGCTGTTCGGATCATACAAGACATATATGTACACCATCCCGGTTGAGGTGAAGGATAACGGCATACCTCAGGAAGATGTCCCAGATGGAGCCATCTACTACAACAACTTTGATGCGGATCTTGCATCACAGACATTCGGCGACGGCGGGCAGTGGCCTTATCTCGACCAGTTCGAAGGATGGAAAAACGAGAAGGGAAGCGGTGCATCTGCAGTGACATACGGGTTCCAGAGCGTTTCCTGCCGCACAAACCAGTCTTCAAAGGGCGATTTGTCGCAATATGACGGTTCAGGAAAGAACAACATTTTCTTCAGTACCGCACCTGCATACCTGACAATAGGCAACATAGCAGTGTCAGGAAAGAATCTCAGACTGAGTTTCGGTGCGCAGCGATATTCTCAGGGTGCATCAAATGCCTTTATCAAGTCTGACTTCGAGGTGAGAGTGTCCGCTGACGGAGAACTCTGGTCCCAGGCACTTGACTATGGTTTCGGTGAAGTTGAGGACGTTCCCGGTGAATGGAGGCTCGCTACCGTTGACTTTACTCTCCCTGATGGAGTCAATAGCTTGTATATCAAGTTTATACCTAAGATGAGCAGCGTCAATAGAATCGACGATGTCCTTCTCGTCCCTGGCGAGGGTGGTGAACTTGTCGAGTTTGGCAAAGAGGAGACAGTCGAGACATCTACGATTGCCGAGGTTCTCGATTCTCCTATCGATGAAGTCTATCAGATCGAAGGAACGGTTGTCGGCACTCACTCCAAGGGCTTCCTGGTTAAGGATGATACTGGAATCATTCTCACTTTCAAGAAGAACCACGGCATGGAAACCGGAGATGCGGTTACGGTCAAGGGAGCAACTTCCGTTTATGGCGGACTCAAGCAGTTCGGAGAGACTTCGGAGGTTACAAAGACCGGTACCCATTCCGTTACCCAGCCTGAACCGGAGGAATTTGCAGCCGCTTCTTTTGACGGCTATGTTGCAGCTCCTAGCATCAAGTATGTGAAATACAGCGGATTCCTGACATCTTATCAGGATAATATCTATCAGTGGCACTATGATGTCGCCGTAGATGGAACGGATGTCGTAGGATCACTTTCATATCCTAACACTTCCTTGAACGTTACCAGCTATCTTGACAGGAATGTGATTGTAACAGGTTATGCCATTGGTGTTACCGGTACGGATACCAAGTATCTCAACACTCTTGTGACCTCAATCGAATTTGCAGAGGCGGAGGAGTGCCCGGATGAGAGCAAGGCCATTACCGTCAAGGAATTGAACGAGAGGCTTGCCGCAATGGAATCGGGCGCGGCTCTTGCCGATCTTGTTGCCGTTAAGGGCTATGTTGCCGCCAACAACGAAGGCGGAGCCCTGTATCAGGTCATTTCTCTTGTGGACAATACCGGAGAACCGGGAACCGGAATCATCCTGAAGGGTGAGGACTATACGGACTCTACACTCCCTGTAGGTACGAAGGTGATAGTCAGCCTCAAATATGCCACCTATGACCTTTACAAGAATCTGCCGCAGGTCAAGAAGGCTATCATTTTCCCTACATCTGAAAAGGCTGAAATAGTTGTTCCTGAGATTGCCGACAATCAGTGTATGGATTATCTCGGTCAGTACGTAAAGGTCCGCAACCTTACAGCTCCGGAAGATGCCACCACCTGGGTCGTGAACAACAAGAGTACCACGACCAGATTTACCGGAGAGAATGGAGGTACGGTCGCCAGTTACGTTACCAAATATGCAGTCTATAAAGACGAAAAGATTGCACACAAGACCTCCTGGCTCAAGGGTGTGATGGAAATCTTTAACGACCTTTATGAGATTATCCCGACCTCGATGGATGACGTATCGGGATTTAAGGAATAGACTTCGATGAAGAAGAAAACAATGTCACGTGCGATGCTGTTTATACTGCTGTTCGGCATCGTGAGTATGTTTTCAGATATGACCAAGGAGAGCGCCGAGAGTATTCGAGGTGCTTTCCTTTCTCTTATGGGTGCTTCTGCAGCTACGATAGGTCTGGTATCGGGGCTGGGAGAATTGGCCGGGTATTCTCTGCGAATTGTTTCCGGTCGGCTTGCTGACCGTACGCGCAGGTACTGGCCCATAGTCATAGCGGGCTATTGTCTGGAATTGATCACAATTCCCGCCCTGGCGCTGGTAGGGGAGAACGGCTGGGTTGCCGCCTGCATATTGCTGGTTGTTCAGAAAGCCGGCAAAGCGATAAAGAAGCCTGCAAAGGACACCGTCGTTTCTTTTGCTGCCTCACAGGAGGGAGCCGGCAAGGCATTCGGCCTGCAGGAACTGCTTGATCAGTTCGGTGCCGTTCTGGGTCCGCTGCTTCTCTATGTGATAATGCTTTTCAAGACTGAGGGAAGTACTTTCGAGCGTTACAGTTTCTGTTTTCTCGCACTCGCCGTCCCTGCCGCCATTACCCTTGCGCTGTTGATGGTCACCAGACGCAACTTTCCCAATCCGGAGCGCTTCGAACCTGATGCCAAGGAATATGTCCCTCTCAGGGCCGACAGACGTTTTGTGCTGTATATCATAGGTATATGCCTTTTTGCATTCGGATTTCTGGACTATTCCCTGGTTGCTATGCACGTAAGCAGAACCGCTTCCGAAATTATTTCAGCCGAAGCCCTGCCGTTGCTGTACAGCGCCGCGATGCTGGTCGATGCTGTGGCAGCCTTGCTTTTTGGCTATTTGTATGACCGTTGGGGAATGAAGGTGCTGGTCGTGTCAGCCATTGTCTCAGCCCCCTTCAGCTTTCTGATTTTTCTGGGGAATTCGTCCGTGACCCTGATTGCGGGCGTGGTGATGTGGGGGATAGGTATGGGCGCGCAGGAGTCTATACTCAAGGCTGCCGTTACCGATATGACACCAAAGTCATCGAGGGCGACGGGGTTCGGAGTGTTTTCTCTCGCATTCGGAATTGCCTGGTTTCTTGGCAGTTGGACGCTCGGAGCGCTCTATGACGTGAACCTGATCTTGATGGCCGCGGTCAGCGCTGCATGTCAGCTGCTTGCCATTCCGTTCTATGTTCTTTCTTCAAGCGTCAGCAACTATTCACGCGGCTCCTTGAACGGGTAAGGCATCTGGCCTGTCCATCGGTAAGTCGCATTGTATTTCGTTCTGTTTTTCTGCTGTACGGTTTTAGGATTGCGTACCAGGGGGTTCGGGAGGACACAGGCAAGGCTGACAGCCTGGGTTGTGTTCAGACGGGATGCGTGGCAGCCGAAATACGACAGCGAGGCCGACTCTACGCCGAATATTCCTTTTCCCATCTCGGCTACGTTCAGGTAAACCTCCATAATGCGCCGCTTGCCCCACAGAAGCTCGATCAATACGGTATAATATGCTTCTACTCCCTTTCTCAGCCAGGTTCTTGATCCGAAAGTGAAACAATTCTTTGCCACCTGCTGGGAAATGGTGCTGCATCCGCGGATTCTCTTCCCTTTGTTCTTGTGCTCCAGCCTCATCTTCCTGATTTCATCGAAAGCGAATCCTTTATGTTCCATAAACCTGCTGTCTTCCGATGCCATCACCGCCCTCACCATAACCGGAGCGATATCTTCGAGATCAACCCATTTATGCTGATTCTTATAACTGTCCGAGGCCCTGTTCTCAATGGCTCGCTTCAGCATAAGCGGAGTCCAGCGTACAGGCACAACCTTGTAGAGCAGTACCCACAAGATACTGAGTGCAAGAAAGCCCGCCGGCAGATACAGGAATATGAATCTGGCAATCTTTTTCATCGTCGAAACGGTTGAAATGCTTTTTTTACCTGCAAATTGCCTTCGCGGAGCATATCCCGGGCACTTTGCAGTCTGCGAGCGATGATGCACTGGCCAGGCATTATGGTCAGGGTGCCAGACGGAGATTCTATTTCCAAAGATCCGCTTTTAACATAGATGAGAGCGTGTTCGTTCAGCCTGAAACGCTCCTTGAGCTTCTCCTGATGTATGCAGGAGAAATAGATGTCGTTATACTGAATAACTTTTGATGGCTGAAATTCTGGCATTGGCAGCAAAGCAAATTGACACGCACGGCAAAATTAATATAAATATTCGATAGTTTCTTTGCATCAGAAAAAATGGATATGAAAAGAATGGTTCTGTCCCTCCTTTGTATGGGATTCCTCAGGCCGGCCGGAACCCAGAATCACATTTTTTGGAGGCATCAGCATCAAACTGTAAGGTATCGCTTTGTTTTATCTGGCATTTAAAGTATATTTATGCCATGGTAACACAATTCGAAAGTCAGATTCTCAAACTTCTTGCTGAGGAAATAGTGCCCGCAGAGGGCTGTACGGAGCCTATAGCGCTCGCATACTGCGCATCATTGGTGACTGATGCTCTTGGAGGTCGCCTTGCAGACAGGATGGATGTCTATCTGTCCGGCAATATGATCAAGAACGTCAAGAGCGTTCATATTCCGAATGCCGAGGGCAAGGTGGGCATCCAGACAGCCATTGCAATGGGAGCAATACTCGGAAAGAGCGAGAAAAAGCTGATGGTCATCTCTGAAGTGGACCGCTCCCGTCTCCCGGAGGTATATGAATATGCCGAATCGGGACGCATAGCCATACATTTCGAAAAGGACTGTCCCAAACTGTACATCAGAATCGAAGCAGAAGACGTGGTGGTGGAGATTTCAGACTTTCATACCCGCGTTACCCGCTTCGAAAGGGCCGGAGTCAATCTTCTGGATAATAATTCTGAGGGATGCGATGCCATCGTGGAGACCTTCACGGACCGTTCCTTCCTTACAATAGACCTCATCTGCAAGACTGCCGACAGCATTGCGCTGGAAAAGATAGAACCGCTTTTCTCCAAGGTTATCGAATTGAATTCGGCAATCGCCCGCGAGGGACTGCGTGGCGACTGGGGCATTTCCATAGGCAAGACCATACGCGAAGGCATTGCTGAAGGCATTTACGGCGATGACCTCAAGAACAACCTCTCGTCGTTTGCCGCCGCGGGCTCGGACGCGCGTATGAACGGCTGCCCTCTGCCGGTGATGACGACCAGCGGCAGCGGCAACCAGGGGATGACCTGCTCTCTACCAGTAATCGAATTCTGCCGTCTCAAAGGCCTGCCGAAAGAGACCCTGATCCGCGGACTCTTCGTCTCGCATCTCACTACCATCCATATCAAGGAAGTCATCGGCCGCCTCTCGGCATATTGCGGGGCTATGGCCGCCAGTGCAGGCGTAAGCGGTGCGCTCGCATATCTGGACAGATGCTCGCTTCCTCAGATCAAGATGGCCGTGGAGACCACTCTGGCAACGATATCCGGCATTATATGCGACGGCGCCAAAAGTTCCTGCGCCACCAAGATAGCAACGGGAATCAGCGCCGCTGTCGATGCCTTTGTGGCAGCGCGCAAGGGCCGCGGACTCAATTACGGCGAGGGCATAGTAGGGCAGGACATCGAGGCAACCATCAACCACGTAGGCACCCTCGGTGCCGACGGTATGAAGGAAACCGACGAAGTGATTCTGGATATTATGCTTGGAGAGTAGTCTTTTATTCTTCAATCGGCGAAGTTGAAGATACCTGAGGGAGAGCATTCTTGCCCGCAGGGGGAGTGATGCCGTGGTTGATGGCCCTCATTGCCGCCTTGACGATGCTCTGTTTGCCGTTGACGAGTCGGTTCGTGTTATCGCGGAATCCCTCCAGCACGTCCTGGAGATTTTTCTCCAGAGCGGAATTGTAACGGCAGAAGAGCCCGACGCGCTCCACCATATCTTCGGCGGCCTTGACGATTTCGGTGATATTCTCCATCTGTTCCATCTGAACCCAGGCCGTGCGTATCAGGCGGAGGAACGGGATGAGCGTCTCTTCAGTAGTGATGAGTATGTTCTGTTTGAAGGCTTCGGCGAAAACTTCCGGATCCTCCTGTTTGGCGAGCTGGTATGCGCCGTAGTTGGGGATGAACATAATCACGTAGTCCAGGGTCTTGCGTCCGATGACGTATTTCTGGTACTCCTTGCCGGTCAGCTCCTTGATATGGTTCTGGATAGATTCGAGGTTGCGCCGTGAGGCATCGGCACGCTGCTCGTCCGTTTCGGCCTCGAAATAGTCCGACAGGGCGCTCAACGATACCTTGGAGTCGATAAGTATGTCGGTGTCATCAGGGAAATGGAGGGCGAAGTCGGGACGCATCTTCTTGCCGGTCTCTTCGTTCATTATGATGTTGCCTTTCTTGTCGCGAAGCCAGAATTCGGCATCGTAGTCGTGTCCCTCCCGTAGTCCTTCAGCCTTGAGTATGTTCTCGAGTATGGTCTCACCGAAAATGCCCTGCATCTTGTTCTTGCCCTTGAGGGCGCTGGCCAGGGTCTCGGCCTTGTTGCCTATGGTCTCGGTCTGTTCCTTGAGGTGCCTTACAGTTTCGGCGAACTGCGTCCTGATGGAAGTGCTCTCCTCGGTTTGCGACTTTTTCTGCGCCTCGAAAGCTTCCTTCATCTCCTTGATGTTCCGGTCAAGCCCTCCGGTGATGGTTTTCATGGTTTCGGCCGCTTCCTTCTTGAGAGCTTCCTCCCGAGCCTTGAGGGCCTTTTCGTTTTCAAGGGCGAGGGCGGTTTTGGCCGCCTCGATGGCCTTCTCCTGTCCCGCCTTGAGCTCTGCAATGGACTTTTCGTAACTTGCCCTTATCTCTTGCAGGGACTTGTCGTACTGGGCTTTCTCGCTGGCCAGCAGCGATTCGGCGGTATGAACCTCTGCCTCCTTGCGTATGAGGTCCGCTTCCCTGGCAGACAAAGCCGCAGATACCTCTGACAAGGCGTTAACCTTGCTGGCCAGTTCCGAGCGGCTCTCGCTCAGCAGGTCGGAGATTTGACGAAGGTCCTCCTCCTTGCTCTGCAGACTCTGATTGAAGATAGCCCTGGCCTTGCCGGCACTTAGAATCCAGGCTATGATGATGGCGACGATGACGACTGCGGCAACGATAACGATGATTATGCTGGTATCCATTATTCTTTGTTTTATGATTCACGCAAGGAGAATGATTCCCGGGCGTTTATGCAAATATAGTAAAATCATAATTTCAAAGATTATCTTATATTTGCATTTATGATATATTCTTGAAATTCAAAACGCAAACAATTGACTGAATATGAAAAGGTATTTACAGGTTTTCGCAATCTCGGCGCTGGCACTCGGTGCTGCAGTATCTTGTCAGAAGGACAACGATGATGATAAGGCGGTCGAACTGTCTTCCGGAGAAACGGCCAACTGCTATGTCGTTTCGGCCAAAGGTACGTATTCTTTCCCCGCTGTAAAGGGAAACAGCTCTGAACCGGTCGGAGCCGTCAGCACTGCAGAAGTGCTGTGGGAGTCTTTTGGAAACAATGAGGAGCCTAACGTTGGCGATCTCGTAAGCAATGCCCGGTATAAGGATGGAAAGATTATTTTCGATGCTTCTGAAATGAGGGGCAACGCCGTTATTGCGGCCAAGGACGCGTCGGGCACGATACTGTGGTCCTGGCATATCTGGCTGACCGACAAGCCGCGGGAACAGGTATATAACAATGACGCCGGCATTATGATGGACCGCAATCTCGGTGCCACCACGGCGACTCCGCATTTGATCAGTTCATTCGGACTGATGTATCAGTGGGGAAGGAAGGACCCTTTCCGCGGCGTGGAAAATCTTAACATTAAAGACTATTGGAATCAGCCAACAATTGTGACTACATCCGAATGGCCTGAAGCTGTAGTATCTGACAGAACCACGGGAACAGTAGGGTATGCAGTCGCGAATCCGATGACCTTCATCATAGGAAACGAGAACAACGAAGACTGGTTATACGGGGAAGACTACGATACCGACAATACAAGATGGCAATCTGAAAAGACTGTATATGACCCTTGCCCTGCAGGCTGGAGAGTGCCTGACGGTGGTCCTGAAGGAATATGGGTCAAGGCATTTGGAACTGAAATAGACTATTTTGAAAGCGCGGGCGGCTGGGATACCGGACTGTCGGGGGTTGACTTTTCAAAGACGGATATTAAACTTGCAACAGCTGAAACCGTCTGGTATCCGAATGAAGGTCTGATCTATTGCATCAGTGGTATTTTGTCCGGCGCTCTTCAACTTGGCGGATATTGGTCCGTCACGACCCGGTCACGCTACGGATATGTTTTAGCAATCATACCTCTGGATAAAGCCGTTATGCCTTATCAGGATAGCCCACGCGCGCACGGCTGCTCAGTCCGCTGCATGAAGATTCGCTAAAAAATTTCATACTTTCTTTGCCCGACCTATTGACTCGTACCTTAGGTCTAGTGCTATATTTGTATCCGTTAACATCAAAAGCGCTTAATGATGGCACAGACAAAGTATAAAATCGGCGAGTTTTCCAGACTCGGAAGAGTTACGGTCAGGACATTGCGACATTATGAGAAAATAGGGTTGCTTAAACCCGGCATAGTGGATATGTGGACGGGATACCGTTATTACAGCCCGGAACAGCTGCAGAAACTTCTCTCGATAGTCCAGCTCAAACAGCTCGGATTCTCCCTTGCGGAGATAACGGAGCTTTATGAGAATGATACGCACTATCCGGATATAGGGGCTCTTGAGTCCAAGATCAAGACCTGCGAAGAAGAACTGCAGTTGCTTAAGTCCCGTCATTCCCAGCTCAAGAATCTGGTAGCCGCCCAAAGGAAAAGAATTGATATGGAAAAGATTTTTTTTGACTCGCTACCCTCAATCATTGTCGCGTACAACAGGACCATTCTTCCCAGCTATGATGCCCTCGGGCAGCATCTGGTGACCGTTGTGGCCCCCGAAATGGCCAGGCTCGGCTGCGAATGTCCCGAACCGGGGTATTGCTTCACCGTAGAGACAGCCAAGGAATACAAGGCGGAAAATTTCGAGATAGAGTATTGCGAGAAAGTTAAGTCTGCGAAAAAAGACTCGGATATTGTGAAATTCAAGACTCTGCCGGAATTCCCGACAGCCATCTGCATGAAAGTCTATGGGCCCTACACGAAATTGCGTGAGAGCTACATCGAACTCTTTGCAGAGATAGCAAAGATGGGGTACGAGATAGCCGATGCACCTCGCGCCTGCTATGTTGACGGTATATGGAACCAGGAAAACCCTGACAAATGGCTAACCATCATCCAGGTTCCCGTGCGTAACGCCAGCGTGTGATTGCGAGTCGGGGTCAGCACTGTCTGCAACCGAGGGAAA
>SFJA01000133.1 GCA_004556005.1 Bacteroidales bacterium
ATGCTTTGCACAGGAGGCTTCGGCGCACAGAAAAACGCCAGAGGACGAACCTGCTACTGCATCTCCCTCTATAGCGGAAAGCAGACGTCGTTTTATCGCAGTGATGTCCTTGGCGTCATGGATAAGCGTGCTTTGCCTGAGTGGGCCAAGATCGGACTTCAAAACGCCCTTGAAATAAGGCAAAACGAGAAAAGCCATCCCAATGAAAGAGGTGAAGCCAGATGATCGACTATGAAAAACGAGCCATGATAGAGGCCGAGGATAAATACACCTTCCGCCAGAGTTCCCAGATTTCTTCGCAAACCGGCTTAATCGGTTATCTCCGCGCTGATATGGATACTGACGGCAACGGCTTCTTCAGCTCATGGAACGACTACCGAAAAGACCTCAAAACCGATGAGTTCAAGCAGGAGTTTGACGAGGTTATCAATTCTTTGCGTGAGGAAGGAGATATTCTTCACAACCGGAAGGACCTGGCTTATTACTGCTACACGAATCCGCAGAGCAAAATGCCCACCGAGCAGGACTACTACGGTGTCCGTGTCGATACGGACAAGTACACCTATCTGCTGCGTCTGAACCCGAACAAGGGCGAATACAACCTTTACTGCTACTGCTATGTCAAGGACTGGCTCAATGGGCACATGAAGGACGCGGCAAAGGGTATCCGGTTCATTAACAGCCACTATAAGGAACTGTTCCGCATCCCCGATGGCGGCAAAATCAAGATCCACCTTGCCTGGAACGAAGACCAGGTGCGAACTTGCAGATATATCGACGACTACCACGTTGAGGTTGGCGACAACCTTTACCACATTTGCGAGTTTGCCGAGCGGATGGAGCAAAACGGACACACCTATGAGCCTGTTCGCACAGAGCTTCCGGAGCAATGCTACAGCATTCTTCCCGGTTCCGGAGAAATCATCGTAGTCAAGCGAAATGAAAAAGGCTACTACAATTCCCATATTCCCGCCGCCAGCAAGGAACAGGCGCGGGAAATTGTCGATGAGTACAACGGAAAGCTGGGCGTTACCAGGGCACAGGAGGAAGCTATGAGAACCGGCTCCATGTTCGGCTTTCATGTTCCCGGCGCTGATCCCAAGAACTATGACAAGGACGGCAAGCCCCTGCCCCCGAAGGACAGAGGTGACGCCAGATGAGCGAATACTGCGTTTGCTGCGGAGCAGAGATACCGGAGGGCAGAATGATCTGCCCCACTTGTGAAAAGGACGGAGGTGAAGGAAGTGGAAGACAGACACATTATATGGAGCAACGAAAATCTCGACCTGGACGACTGGCGCGAAGACTTGCAAGAACAGTATCCCGACTGTTCCGAAGATGAGCTCTATCGCATCATGTGCGAAACAAACGCCGACTATCTCTCTGACGAGCGTGTGAACCTGAATATCCAGTTATCCCAGCCGATCCTTGTGATTGCCGACCTTGGCCTTTGGAATGGACGGCGCATGGGATATAAGGAGATCCCAAGCGGCAATATTCGTGACTGCCTATCCGGAGGGTACGATTACACCACCTGGTATGTGGATAAAAGGGGCGACTTCCGCTGTGATGACATTCACCATGATGGCACCAACCACTACCTCTACCGGGTCTACAAGGACGGAGTTTCCGAATATCAAAAGGACCGGCTAAAAGAGAAACTATACGAAGGCACCGCCACAAGAGCCGATGTTACGAGGATTACGAGACGCCTCGGTGATGAGATTGGCAAGGTGTATGGCTGGGAGTTCCCATCAAGGCAACCGGATCGAGGTGAAGCCAGATGAGAGTAAACGCAATGACAGAGCAGTTTGAGGATGTAACAGTTCTGGGGCATCCGATGATCTTCACCTGTCTGAGAGTGGATCGGGATACAGTCCCGGAGGGCTTGTATATGTACGAGGTCAGGCACGATGATGACCAGCAAGGCGAGCCCGTACAGATCGGCAACTGGATCATGGTAAATCATTGGGGAACGATTATCTCCAATAAGCCACTCCGACTGGAGCCAAGCCCGAACAGGAATAATGCCTACCGGGATATTGACCCGGAAGAGGACTGGAACTATGAAGGAACTGTCACGACGGTAAAGGAGTATATGGAGAAGCATCCTCCTGTGCTCCATAAGGAAAAAGAACAAGAACCTGTGAGATAGGAGAACGCGATGGATAGAAAGAAAGCCATCTGCGAATATCTCCGCCAGAATCATATCGGCAAGGGAAAAGCCATCCACAGCAAGGAGCTTGAAAAGCTGTTCATGCTTGACGGAAGAAATATTCGCCGCAAGATCAGTGCTCTCAGGCAGGATGGCTTTCCTATATGGCTTTCCTATTTGCAGCGATGAGACGGGATATTACTACGCAGACAATCAGAAAGAAATCAACCACACAGTTTGCAGGCTCAATGAGCTTGTCACAAAGGTTTCCAATGCCAGAACCGGCCTGCTGTTCGCATCGGTTCTCGGTGAGAAGGAACAGACCATAGAGGTCACAATCAAAGTAAAGTAAGGAGGTAATCCCATGCCGAGCAAATACCAAATCATTTCGGAGCTGGCATCCCAGACCGCAAGGGATATCACCTCCAGGGCAGAGCGATACACGGACTTTCTCGTTACCGCCGCCAACAACTATAAGTACAGCTTTAAGGAGCAACTGCTGATCCATGCCCAGAAGCCGGAACAAGAGGCATTGCGCTCCTTGTCGATAGAGATACCCCATACAAGCTGCGCCATGTCTTTGACTACTCGGACACGAACAGCCGTGCCGGTCGAGTGGTCACGCTTTGGCAAATGCGTCCGCAGTATGAAGAACCCGTAAAAGAAAGCCTCCAGGATAGCTTCGGAGAGGTGGAGCTGACAGAAGACTTTCCACATTTCCTTATGGAGATTGCAAAGAATGCTGTTGAGGATAACTTTTCAGATTACCTTTCCAATCTCCAGTCTGTCAAAGGTGACAGCTTTTTGGAGGAACTGGACGATCTCAATCTGGAAGTCTGGCTGAAAGACACTCTGCGAAGCAGCGTCGCGTATATGGCGCTGGTGAGAGCAGGCTATCAGCCGAGCCTCTACTTCACACGGGATGATTTCTCCCACATTTACGATTTCAATACGGTTCCCGTGATCTCTGTTCTCGGTGCGGCAACGAGCGATATTTCCGAGATGGTGATCCGAGAAATTGCAGAAACCGTAAAAGGACTGGAAAAAGAGGAAAAACAGAGTAATCGCACATTTGCGAGAGACCGATCCTCTGAGTATCATGAAAGCAGAAACAATAAAACCGAAAGGAGCTATGAAGATGGAACTGACCTATACGATGCAGGGAGATTACCTGATCCCCGACCTGACCGTTCCGGAGAGCCCGAAGATTGGGAAGTATGGAATGCTGCGTCGGACCTTCCTCCGAGAGCATCGGGACGGAATCTACACCGGGATGCTGCTGGAAGGAACGCTGAACAGCCACTTGGAGGAAGTGGACGC
>SFJA01000134.1 GCA_004556005.1 Bacteroidales bacterium
GTAGGGTACTGGGGCTACAAGTCTTAAGCACATAGGTAACTCAGAGGTATTTTGAAGGATGCTGCTTTGAGTACGAAAGCTCTCTATCTTCCTTCAGGAAACAATGTAAAATTACTCAAAAAATAGCAGATTATCAACTATTTATCAGGCTATAATTGAAGTAATACAATATAATTAAAAACGGGCGGTAGCCCGTCTCTCAATTATGTGTAAATATATCGTCGAAGTCACCGCCGTTCTCGCGGGTGATGACATTGAACTTCGCACCGAGGCTAAAGCGGGCGTTCATCAGATGGCCTATGCTGTTTGCGGCCGGATGCAGCGACGGCGATAGCCGTGGCTGTAGCCGGACACAAATGGCATAGGAGGCAAGGCCATAGGCCGCGGCAGGAGCCGGACGCACGGACGCTGATGCGATGGATGAGGGTCTTTCCGGCTCTGGCACTGCCCTGGGAATAATGCACAGTTGCTCTGACCTTCCCACGTGAGAGTCGGGCCGGCGGAGGGCAGTCGCTGCTGGAAGTGTAGGTGGAGCAGGTTGGAGCCGGCAAGGATGACGAGACCGAAGGGCTCGGCAGACTCGGCGTAAACCTGCGCAGACGGAACTGGAGGCAGGGACTGACCGGAGCGTCTAGGTCCGACATAAACAGGGAGCGGAGTGCAACGTAGCGATTCCGCTTTGGCGAGTCTGCGGCAGGCGGTGTGGAGCGAAGCGGAACACCGACTGACACAGTCTCGCGTTCCTGGACGCCAGGCTTTGATAGGATGGGGACTAGCTCCACATCCTTTCAAAGACGGAGAAAGCGGCCAGTCATTAAACTCAAGGCGAAGCCTTACCTTGCCTGCGCAGTGGCTTTCTTGAAGCTGGCGGCTCGTCCGACTGCTTGAAGAAAGACACGGAGAAGGCCCGCAGCTTCGCTGCTAAGGCTGGCAACTCCCTCCGGACTTTTGGCCTTGATACGGGCTTCTGACGGTCTAATAATCACCTACGTTCAATCGATGTGACCAAAGGTCGCACTGCTCGCCAAAAGTCCTGGGCGGGCTGACGGACTTGGAGCGCGTTAGTCCCTGAAGACCGCCCACTGTTGCCAGCCGCCTCGACTCCGCGGGCACAACGGAATAAGGCTCTAATATGCTCTATATCAGCAAGTTAACATAATCGGGGTTGTGTAATCTGGCGGCGCCAGCCGACTGTTACACAACTTCTCGCTGATTATGTTAACTTGCGTCCCTAGCGGAAGGACCTTCGAACCTCATCTAAGGCAGCGGAGTCGATTACGGCCCCTTTGGGGCGGTGGGGGATGACAGGGTCGAGACTCGGTGATTCGTAGGGAAAATTGGCGGATCAGAACGTAGCCATCCTGGAGCGCAGCGGAAGAATGGCGCAGTTCCCGACAATTTTTCTGGAGAACGCGCCGAGTCTCGACACCTCTTTTCCTTTAACCGAGCGAAGCGAGTCATAGATGTCCGGATGTTTGGCGTTCCGCTGGAGCCTGCAGAGGCGGAATGACAATCTTCCGGTTCCGCTACGCCCATAAGGAAAGTCTGTGGACGTTGACGCGTCAGCGGCAATGGCCACTGTCTTTACGGGCATTTAACGAGAGTCCGATGGCGGTCACGGAGTGACTGACTTCGGTCTCTCCATTTAACTCAAGCAGCAGCGGTCTGTACCAGGATGGAGCGGAGCATCCAGAAAAAGTGACATCCCTAACGAAGTGGGTGCCACTTTTTCCGATGTGTAGTGAGCGGAGGGTGCAGACGGCTGATGCTTTCCGCTTTTTTCGGAAGCTTTGCTTCCGTCATTGACAGCATCAGAGGATGTCGCTGGAGGTGATGTCATTCGCAGTTTGCGGAGAATGTCAGCACTGGAAGCGGCATCTTCTGATTCCGCTCTGCCCGTAGAGGAAAGTCTGTGGACGTTGACGCGTTAGCGGCAATGGCCATTGTCTTTCCGGGCGTTTCATCGGAGTGCAGACACGAGAATCTACTTGAATTCTAATAGAGTTGATTAGCTTTACTTCTATATAGTTATTCTAAAAACTTGTCGTCTAACTTTAATTGATTGGTCTCAATGTGTTACTACTTTCAAGTTTGCTGAATTTTTTCTATGGATATTAATCGTTATTTGGATTTATTTTGTACTTTTGTTGTTGCTTAGCTAGCCCAGATTCCAAATCATTGGTTTATCGTTTGTTTCGATAATTGGGTTTGGAAGAAGGGTTGGGTGGGCAGACATATTGAAGACGTTACTTGACGTTTTTCTTCTGTTATCAAACTTGGCAATTTGATGTAATCGAAAAAGAAGAAACGGCA
>SFJA01000135.1 GCA_004556005.1 Bacteroidales bacterium
TCTTTATCCCGGCCGTATCGCTGACAAAGCCCGTCTTGCGCCAATTCTTCCTTATCGCCGTCGTCTCGCCTTTTTTGTGGTCGGCTGCCGGTACTATGTTGACCCAGGTGTGCGAAGTTCCGTCGCAGGTGTGGGAAGTTATTACGCTGCCGTCGGTTGTGGCGAGTCTGCCGGCCACGATGCTTGTACATTCAAGCTTGCTGTAATCAAAGTCCTGAGCGGCTGTGCCAATGCACAGGCCCAGGGCGAACAATACTGGTGCAATCCTTTTCATATCAATATGTTTCTTATTATCTTATCCCGGCCTGCATGGTGCTTGTATTTGTTCCGGAGACTGTCAGTTTCAACGGAGTCTTGGAGAAGGTCTCTATCAGTATCTCCCTGCTTTCCCCAGGAACCATACAGAAGAAATTGTCGCTGTAGAACGAAGGCCTTGCCGGCTTGCCGTCCTCGTCGCTGAGCTGCAATCTCACAAAATATGCGATGCGCCTGCGGTCGTTGCGCAACTTGATGCGTATCAGTGTCTTATCTCCATCTTTGCTGTAAGTGCAGTTAAACTTGAGCGACGCGTGGGCAAGTTTTTCAATGTCCTCGAACCCGGAGGTGCAAGGTCCCGTGAGCGTGTTTTTGCCCTCGTATTTATCTTTTGACCTCCAATAGAAATTGCTTGAAACCTCCGCTCCCTTTTCGTCGTATAGATAAAGCTTGATAAAGTGTATCTGGGATATGTCCTCCGGGAATTCCAGCCTGAGGACATCGCAAGCCACTCCGTCTTCGGGTATGTCAAGCCTGACGCGGCGGTCCGAAACAATCCTGCTGTCAAAATCATACACCACAGCCCTGAGAGTGTAGTTCCTGAAACTCCTGTAATAGTCGTTTACAACCGAAACGCTGTTCTTGAGATAGTCGAACTGGGCGTGGAGCGGCTCAAGTGCGTTAGCGGCAGCGTAGAGCGACGCCATAGGCTCGAGCGACCAGTCCCACATCATCGAGCCTACGTGCCTTATGGCGCTGTTGTGGTACCAGAACAGAACACCCGAGGCCCACCTGTCGCCGTAGCCGAACTTGTTGTAGTTCCACACTTCCCAGATGCTTTTGTAGTTCATCGCTCCGAGATACTGCGCCTTGCGGGCAAATTCCTCTATCGACCCGGATTCTCCGTATTTGTCCGTCAGGTCCTTGTACAGAGTCGTCATCTCCGAAAAGCCGTTTCCGTCCAGATAGTCCCAGACCTTCTTGTTTATAGGCCAGAGGTCCTTTTCGTCCATCATTTCCCGCAGACACTCGACCGTAGGCAGGCAAGGGGACCCGTATTCGGGATTGAATCCGTCCACCCTGCTTCCGCGGTCCGATGCCGTGTTTTCGTAATGTCTCATTGGGTTGACCTGCTTGTAAGGGCTGCCATCGTGTATGCCGTCGCATTCGGACTGCATCTGATATCCTCGCGTACCGTCCAGCCTGTCAACCAGTTCGCGCATTCCGCTGACTTCTGAACTCTCGTTGGAAGCCACGTAATAGGCTAGTGAAGGGTGGTTGCGTATGTCCTTGATGCAGGACTCGACGTTCGCGAAATACATAGCCTTGTCCTGCGGATGACGGGTGTCGCCGGTCATCCAGAATTCTTGCCAGACAAGTATGCCCAGCTCGTCGCACAGGCGGTAGAAAGTGTCGCTCTCCTGAATGCCGCCGCCCCAGAGCCGCAGCAGGTTGATGCCGCTCTGACGGGTGTAGCGCAGTTCGGCTTCGGTGCGGCTGTCGCTCATTCGCAGCATCGCCTCCGGAATCCAGTTGGACCCCCTGATGAACAGCCTCTTGCCGTTGACGTAAAAGACCCTCGACCCGTCCGGAGTGTCGGTATCGGAGCGTATCTCCCTTATGCCGAAACGGGTGGAAAGTGAGTCGCTGACACTTCCATCCTCTGCCAATGCGCTGATTTTGAGCGTATAAAGCGGTTGCGCTCCCTTGTTTACCGGCCACCAGAGTTTAGGATTGTCGAGAATGAGGGAGGAGAATTGACCCGGATCGAAGCATACCTGCTGCTCTTCGCCGCGGAACAGACAAACTTCCTTTTCAATGCATACGCCCTGCTCGGGGAGTTCTGCACGTACCTTGCAGCGGACATCCTTGATGTCGGGATTGACCACGGTGACGCTTATGGTCTGAGCCGCCCTGTCATAGCCCGGCTTGTCGAGCTCGCAGCGTATGAAAGGGTCCTTGAGAGCCACGTCGCCGGTTCTGAACAGTTTGATGCTCTTCCAGATGCCCGTATTGCGGTCTCTGATGCCGTCCATGAAGGTAAAGTCCCAGCCCACGTACGTCCACCGGTATGGTCTTGACTGCCAGTATGTTGGTTTCGCCCGGCCGGGCGACGGAAGTGATGTCTATCCTTTCCTTGCGGAACATGCCTCCTATGGTGCTGAGCAGGTGTCCGTTGACCCAGACCTCGGCCCGGTAGTTGATACCGTCC
>SFJA01000051.1 GCA_004556005.1 Bacteroidales bacterium
ACAAGGCAGATACAGGATAGTCTGCACCAGGTTCCAAATGCTTTCATACTAATGCTTTGATAATTACTTGATTCCGAAGCTCTTCCTTATCTTGTCGGTATAGTCGAGTTCCTCCCAGGCAAAGAAGCGCAGGCCGTCCTTGGTGTACGGTTTGCGACCCATATGCCCGTAGGATGCAGTCGGCTCGTAAATCGGGGCCTTCAGGCCAAGCCTTTCGATTATTGCGGCCGGCTTGAGGTCGAATATTTCCCTGACCTTTGCGGCGATGAATGCGTCCGTGGCTTCACCATTGTCGTCAGAGATGCCGCTGCCCTGAGGGGCGCTGACGTGCGCGCTGCCGTAGGTGTCCACAAATACGCTGACAGGTTCTGCGACGCCGATGGCGTAGGCAAGCTGAACGAGGCATTCGTCCGCAACTCCCGCAGCGACGAGGTTCTTGGCGATGTGACGGGCTGCATAGGCTGCGCTGCGGTCAACCTTGCTCGGGTCCTTTCCGGAAAATGCTCCACCGCCGTGCGCACCCCTGCCGCCGTAGGTATCGACGATAATCTTGCGTCCGGTCAGACCGGTATCACCGGCAGGACCTCCGATGACGAATTTGCCCGTAGGGTTGACGTGCAATATATAATCGGTGCCGAACAGGGCGGCCGTCCGCTCGGGGAGCGCGGCTATCAGCTCCGGTATCACGATGTTGCGGACGTCGCTCTCGATGCGCTCGTGCATCCTGTCGTCGGTGTCGAACGGGTCGTGCTGGGTCGAAACCACTATCGTGTGCACCCGCAGCGGCTGATGTTTACCGGAGAATTCGACAGTGAACTGGGCCTTGGCGTCCGGGCGCAGGTAAGGCATCGGGGACGGGTCGCGGCGGCGTATGTCGGCGAGTATCTTAAGAAGCTCGTGCGAGAGGTAGAGGGCGAGTGGCATATATTCTTCCGTGTCGCGGCAGGCGTAGCCGAACATCATTCCCTGGTCGCCGGCACCCTGCTCGGCGAGTTCTGCGCGCTCGACTCCGCGGTTGATGTCGTCGCTCTGTTCGTGTATCGTGCTGATAATGCCGCAGGAAGATGCGTCAAAACCGTATTCGGCCTTGGTGTAGCCTATGCGGCGTATGACCTTGCGGGCGGTTTCCTGGATATCGACGTAGGCGTGGCGTGATTTTACCTCGCCGCCTACAACTACGAGTCCGGATGTGCAGAAGGTCTCGCAGGCGACTTTGGCGTCGGGGTCCTGGCGGAGAAATTCATCAAGAATGGCGTCTGAAATCTGGTCGGCAACCTTGTCAGGATGCCCTTCGGAGACTGACTCCGATGTGAAGAGATAGTTCATATTTTTAGCATTTTTTAAGAACGAGGTTGCAAGCTTGTCAAATCTGTCCTCGTCGTTTAGTTAATTAGGAAACGCAAAGTTATAAATTTTTTGTTACAAGGGAAACGATTGGCCTAATTTATCTGTTCTTTTTATGCTTTTTCAATAAAAGTGAATAACTTTGCAGCCGTAAATTAGAGGCAATAACTCGAATATTGATTCAAGTATTTGAATATGAGTAAATTATTTAACAAGATTCTGCCGATTATCGCGGCAATGCTGGTGTCTGTGTCAGCTTTTGCACAGGTTACCACCTCTTCTATGAGCGGTAAGGTCTCTGATGACAAGGGAGTCCTGCCGGGCGCAACGGTAATAGCTGTTCATCAGCCTACCGGTTCTCAGTACTTTGCAGTGACCGACCTTAAAGGTTACTACCGTCTCAACAACATTACCGCAGGCGGCCCTTACAAGCTCACCGTTTCCTGCCTCGGATACACCGACGCCATCATTACCGACATCAATGTCGCCTTGTCCGACAATGCCGTAATCGATGTTACCCTTACCGAGGAGTCACTTTCACTTGAGGCCGTGACCGTTTCTGCCGAGAGCCGTACCTCCAATATGAGGTCCGACCGTGCCGGAGCCCTCACCGCACTCAACTCCAAGCAGATTATGAATGTGCCTACCGTAAGCCGCAGCATGAACGACCTGCTCAAGCAGACTCCTCAGGCTTACGTTTCAGGAACCAAGACATTTATCGGAGGCGGTTCATACCGCGATTCGTATGTGACCGTTGACGGTGCCGCAATGAACAATGCATTCGGTATCGGTTCCAACCTTCCTGCAGGCGGTTCACCTATTTCCCTCGATGCCCTTGACCAGGTGGCCATTTCCATCACTCCGTTTGACGTGCGTCAGTCCGGATTTACCGGAGGCGGAATCAACGCTACCACCAAGTCAGGTACCAACGAACTTCACGGAACTGCTTACGGATATTTCCGCAACCAGGATATGCAGGGCTATCAGGTAGCTGATTATGAGCGTCTTAACAAGACTGACAACCAGTACCTGATGTATGGCGCCTCAGTCGGCGGTCCTATCATCAAGGACAAGCTCTTCTTCTTCATCAATGTAGAAGCTGACCAGAGCGTTGAGCCGGGTCCTACCCGCAAGCTTTCGGAGCGCACCGTTGGTGCTGACGGCAAACTTGTTGACGGAGAGCACGTTTATACAAACGGAAACGACGGATACTGCTATCCTTCAGCTGTGGTTATGGATGCCATTCAGGGATTCCTCCGCAAGAACTACGGTTACGATCCGGGCAACTACACCGGTTACAACTACAAGACTCCTTCGCTCAAGCTCCTTGCGCGTGTTGACTGGAACATCAACAACAACCACAAGTTCAACATCCGCTATAATATGGTGAACAGCAAGTTCGGCAGCGCTCCTTCCACTTCCCGCACCGGACTTCCTAACTCAAGCTTCTCAACTTCAAGCTGTACTTCGATGTACGCACTTTACTTTGAGGGTGCGCGCTACTTCCAGGAGCAGAACTTCTCGTCAATCGCTGCCGAACTCAACAGCCGCTTCCTTGACGGAGCCCTCGGAAACACTCTCCGTGTTTCATACTCTCACCAGTATGAGCCACGTTCCGTAACCGGAGGTTATTTCCCTTATGTTGACCTCGTAGTGAACGATGTGAACGGTGACGGCAACAGCCATATCTACACCACCTTCGGTACTGAGGCATTCTCATACGGAAACCTCCGTGACGTAAGTACCGGCATCGTTACAGACGAACTTACCTACACTACCGGAATCCACAACCTTCTCGCCGGTGTCCAGTTCGAGTATAACAATACCAAGAACGGATTCCAGAGAATGGGTGCAGGTGCATACGTGTTCGAATTTGCAAACGAGCAGGCTCTTTACGATGCAGTGCTTGCCGGTACTCTCTTCGACAATCCTAGCCAGTTCGCCATCACCCACGGTAACAACGCTACGTTTGCACAGGAGTATCCTAACTTCACTTTCGAGCAGCTTTCGTTCTATCTTCAGGACAATATCAATCTAAGCGACAACTTCAAGCTTACAGCCGGTGTCCGTTTCGAACTTCCTATCTATCCTTCACTCGAGTTTAACCGCAACGAGCGCGTAGAGAAGGCTACTTTTGCTCCTACCGTGAACAACCCTTCAGGAAAGTACAACACCGTTGACCTTCCTGCAACCACGCTTTCGGTTTCTCCTCGTATCGGATTTAACTGGGATATCTTCGGAAACCGCCGCCTCGTGCTCCGCGGAGGTACCGGTATCTTCGTAGGGCGCATTCCTTTCGTATGGATTGTAGGCCAGTCGGGTGATGCAGGTGTTCTCCAGACCACCGTAACCCGCACCGACAATATCCCTACCATCAGCAACGACCGCAATGCTATCCTTAACCAGCTCTATCCTGGTGGATATTCTCCGGTTGCTGCAGGTCAGAACCTTACGAGCATCACCCTTATGGATCCGAAGCTTAAGAATCCTACCACCTGGAAGTCATCCATCGCTCTCGATGCTATCCTTCCGGGCAATATCAAGGCTTCTGTCGAGGGTGTTTACAAGAAGGATTACCATAGCGTAACCATATCCAACATCGGTCTCAAGTCTCCTACCTCCCTTATCGAGGTTCCGGATATCGCCGCACGTCCTTACTACAACAACGGCTACTATGACAGCCAGATTACCAATGCTTATCTTATCAACAACGTAAGCGGATTCAAGGACAACGGTTACTACTACGCTATCACCGCCAAGCTGGAAAAGGCTTTCAACTTCGGTCTCTCCGCAAACGTTTCCTACACCTATGCTGACTCCAAGGTTATCATCGACGGTGTGGGCGACCAGCCGGGTTCAGCTTGGAAAGCTCTTGTAAGCCAGCGCGGTACCAACAACAAGGAGCTCGGATACGCAAGCTACGTAATGCCTCACCGCATCGTGGCAAACGTTTCCTATGCAAAGGATTACGCCAAGTATTTCGGTTCACAGATTTCCCTTTCATACTACGGTGGACCTAGAGGCCGTGCCAACATCGACTATGTAAGCAATGTATTTGGTGACGGTGCATACAACTACAGCCTTATCGACATACCTACATACAAAGACCTCTACGGAGATAAGGGTTGGGGTACAGGTAACTGGACGTTCAAGGACCAAACCGACAAGGAGGGTAACATAACATATTCTGCTGCAGAGCAGTGCGAGGATTTCTGGAAATATATCCAGAGTAATGACTATCTCAAGTCACATACTGGTTCCGTAAACGAGCGCAATGCTGTCGTTTCTCCTTGGGTTCACACCTTTGATCTCAAGTTCAACCAGAACTTCTATTTCTACACCGGAGCAAAGCATAAGAAGCATACCGTTCAGCTCGGTGTCGATGTCGAGAACTTTGCAAATCTTCTCAGCCCTTACTGGGGTAATGTTTACTCAATCAACGCCGGTGACGGATACGGCAATGCAATCCCTGTCAACCTGACCAACGCCAAGGCTGTTTACACTACCGGAGCAAAGCCTGTATTCCAGTATCAGAAGAACGGTTCAGACCGTCTCACCGACCTTTACTCTGTCAGCAACGGCTTTTCTTCTACCTGGCAGATCATTTTCAACCTCCGTTATATTTTCTAATAGCGTAACAGTATGAAACTCACAAAAATAATAGCAGTACTCGCGCTTCCGTTCGCGCTTTTGCTCTCTTCCTGCCAGTCTGAGTCAGGACTTGAGCAGAAGATGGCTACCGACAAGAGTGTTTACGAGGTCGGCGCAGAGGGCGGCGAGGTTACAATCAAGCTCTATTCCACCCAGGACTGGAAGGCTAACGTTCTTCCGGGCACTTCTCTTGATGTGGTTGATGACATTACCGTCAAGACCGCTTCCGGCTCCGCTTCAGAGGATGTCGTTGATGTCGTTGTGAACGTTCCGGAGAACTCCGGATACAACCGCAAGGCCCAGATTTCCTTCATCAGCTCAACCCTTGCTGCCTCCGTTACTATCGAGCAGGCAGGAAAGGAGGGCGAACGCCTGCTTGAGTGCAGCGTTGGCGAATTCCTCAAGAAACCGGTTGATGCTTCAGTTTACTACATCCTTACCGGTATCGTAACAAACAGTACGACCCCGACCACCTACAGCAACTTCTATCTCGAGGATCCTAAGACCGGCGAATCAGTTTACGTTTACGGTCTTGCATACAAGTCCGATATCTCTAACCAGAAGGTTGGTCTGTTGGCTGCAGAGGGTATCCAGGAGGGTGACGAAATCACCATCGCAGGTACCCGTGGCGAATACAACGGTGTCATCGAGGCAATGTATTCTTACTACATCTCACACAAGAAGAGCGAGAAACCGATGATAAAGCTTGACAAGGAAGAGGCAACGGTTGCTATAGGAGAAAGCTTCGAACTTGCAGTTACTTCAAACAAGGTTACCTGGACGCTCAGCTCTGACGTAGAGTGGATCAGCTTCGACAAGACTACCGGAAGCGAGAGCGCTACCGTTGTCGTTTCAGTTTCCGGTGACGGAGAAGGCGATACCGGAGTCATCACCCTTTCTGCTCCTGAGCTCGATCCTGTTACCTGTACCGTTACGAGGACCAACATCCAGGATGTGACCGTTGCACAGTTCCTTGAAAAGGAAAGCGGCGATCCTACTCCTTACCGTATCACAGGTGCCATCAGGTCTATTTCCGCTTCTGACAAGTACCACAATGCAGATATCGTCCTTGCCGGCGGTCTCGGAGAAACCGTTAAGCTTTTCCGTGCCATTACCAAGGAAGGCAATATCGAGGAGCTCGGTCTCAAGGAAGGTGATGTCATCACCGTTGTCGGATTGCGTTCCGACTTCAAGGGAGAGCCTCAGATGGCTCAGGGTGGCTATGTAGAGTCTTACGAGCAGTACACTGCTTCGACCGTTGCAGAGTTCCTTGCTACCGAGGACAAGTCAACCAAGTTCATCGTAAGTGGTGAAATTACAGAGGTTAAGGACCTTAGCGATAATTACAACAATGTGGGTGTTACCATCAAGGATGCTGACGGCAATTCATTGTTCCTCTATCGTCTTACCACCATTGATGGGTCAAGTGTTTCTGCTCTCGACCTCAAGGTCGGCGGTACCCTTACCGCAGCAGGAAAGAAGACTGTTTACAAGGAAGTTCCTCAGATGTCTGCAGGCGGATACTGCATCGAGTACAAGGCTCCTGCCGCTGAATAAGCCGGACATTTAACAATAATTAATCCCCGACACTTCGGAAATGTGAGTGTCGGGGTTTTTTTGCTTTCCTCGCAAGTTCTTGTCCTGGAGATGCGCCTTTGATGAAAAGTCCGGACGCAGCCGGACTTGCTTGCGTTGCCTTTACAATCCCGCGTAGTATTTATCTGATCGTGTAGGTGTTACGGTATTTGTTGCCTGAGATTTTGCTGCGCTCCCAGCTCTGTTCGTCCATTATGTTGTTGGAAGAAGGCGAAAAGACCGGTTCGTTATTGTCATCCGCCGTACAGTAATGCGTCCGTGTGCTGCCGTCGTTAAATGCCAGTCTGACTTCTCCCACATCCTCAGGATTCTGCACCAACCCCCATCTGTCGGTGTCAGGTATCTCGATTTCTTCTCCGGCTTTGACGTTGATACTCATTGGGTTACTGTAAATGCTGTACCGTATCTCAACGTCTAGTTCCGTGGAGTTGCGGATATAAGCAAAATTTCTTGTTTTGTCCATCCCGCCGATAATGTCGCTCAGGTCGCAACTGGCAAGCGCAAAGGCGGCGGATGTGCAGATAAGTAGGTTAAGAATCCGTTTCATAATGTTTAAGATTAAATAGTGCCACGAATATAAGCATAATTTCTGACTCCCGGTCCAAGTCACTGATTCCAATTGGCCTACTGGCGTCTGTCAGTGTGTTGCATATAATAACGCTCGATTTTGCATAGTTGTGGAAAACTTTAGTGAAATGTGTATAACTTTTCGAAAAATGTCCTTACCTTTGTATGTGTATAATTGGGTTAATATGCCTTTATTCATAATATACGTGTAGATAAAACCTGAATAGATTCGATGGCTGGGCAGTGATTGTCTGGCCATCTGTATTTTTATGCCGCACCGTCTCGTCAAATGCCTCTTGCCCAGGGGAAGACCGGCATTCAAGTAATTCAATGCAGCCTTTTATGTAACAAGCTTTTGTGTTTGTAGTTTGAAATGATTACCTTTGATGTCCATTATCACATAAAACACTTATTTATTATGAATATTAAGAAATTGTTCTCTTCTTTCGCCGCCGCAATCCTTGTCTTTGCGGCTTGTGAAGAAACCAATCCAGATTTGGGCGATCCATCCGTAACCTTGTCCAAGACTCAGTTGGAGTTTGCCAAGGAAGGCGGTTCCCAGGAAATTACCCTCAACTCTACCCGCGACTGGAGCGTACTCAATCGTCCGGAATGGGTCAGCATCACTCCTGAAAAGGGAGCTGCGTCCGCAAAGGACCAGACTATCGTCATAAGCGTAATGGACAACGCCGACGCGCCGAGAAGTTGCGTGATAACCTTTATCGGAACCACCGCACGCGCTGACCTCGCAATCGTCCAGGACGGCGACGGAGTTGCTCCGGGAGGCGAAATCTCCTGTGCCGAATTCCTCGAGAGGAAGGATACCGAAAACGAGTATATCCTTACCGGCGTAATAGGTGACATCTCAAGAGGCAGTTCCTATTACGGATTCTCCCTCAAGGATGAGACAGGCTCTGTAAGCTGTCCTTTCCCTACTAACTTTTCCGATTATTCCGCTGACCTCCACACCGGAGATGAAGTCAGCATCAAGGGTACATATTCATTCTATGAATCCAAGAACCAGGATCAGCTCGCCAATGGTGAGATCCTTTCACACAAGTCTGCAATGATGGCAATAGAGACCGTTACGGTTGCCCAGTTCATTGAAAAGGCTGACGTGTTCTCAATCTACAGGATGACTGGTACCGTGAGCGGAACCATCAACTCCAACTACTGCTCATTCGATCTCAAGGACGAAACAGGAAGCATCTATGTGTATTCTGTAAACAACGCTGAAGAGTATGGCTCCAAAATCAAGGCAGGAGATAAAGTAACTCTCTGTGGTGCATATACTTACTATGCTTCAAAATCACAGCACGAGGTTGTTGACTGCACCATTGAGAAACTTGAGCAGTCTCAGGGCGGTGGTGACGATCCGGGAACCGACCCTAAGACCATCTTCTCGGTTGACTTCACTGCCGGTCAGGGAGACTTTTCCATCGATACCAGGAAGGCTCCGGAGGGACTTGCTGTCTGGACCCAGAGCTCAAGCTACGGCATGGTTGCTTCCGGATACGTAAAAGCCGACTCAAAAGACTATGATACTGAGAGCTGGCTCGTTTCTCCAGTTATCGACCTCAGTTCAGAAAAGGCCGCATTCCTCTCTTTCGAGCACGCATGCAACTTCTTCACCGACATTGAAACCGCAAAGAAGGAAGTCGGAGTCAAAGTCAAGGTTGAAGGCGGCGAGTGGGAGTCTCTCAGCGGATTTGCTTATCCGGAAACACTCAGCTGGTCATTTGTAAACTCGGGATCCGTAGATCTTGCCTCATATCTTGGAAAAAAAGTGCAGATTGCATTTGTTTACACCAGTACCGCTGCTAAGGCAGGTACCTGGGAAATCAAGAATGTATCGGTAAAGAGTGAGCCAGGCGGTACTGATACTCCTGACGTTCCGGAAGGAGCAATAACCTGGCTTATGGGCACGAACAACGGTCAGAGCTGGAGCAGCGTTACGGACGCAAGCTATGGTGACGGATATGAGTACACAAAGGATGGAATCACTTTGGGATATTATAAAAATAAATCTTCGTCGAACCCTGTCGATGCAAAGACCGACCATATCAGGGTGTACAAGTTCTATGCACTAAAGATTAAGTCCACAAAGCCGCTCAAGAGTATAATTTTTTATACTACTGAATCTGCTTACGCATTCGATCTTACCGACGCCGAAGGCAAAATGACAGCTGCTGCAGACGCAGCATCCAAGACCATATCCTGGACTGGAAGCGCTAGCGAACTGCTCTTTTTTGCCAACAACGGCCAGGTGCGCATCAACAAGATAGTATTTGTTTGTGAGTAACAGAATAGCAGTTTTACTAGCTTCTCTTCTTTTCTTTTGCTCCTGCAACGGTCAGTTGCCAGGGGCAAAAGATTTAGATGGAGAATTGGTAGTTTCGGTGGTAAACACCAGTCTCGACCACAAGTCTTCAAAGCAGTTCATTGGCATTACTTCCAATGTAGCCTGGACCATCCAGACATCCGCGGACTGGCTGAGCTTCGATAAGACCAGCGGGAGCGGAAACGCTTCGGTGATAATGAGTTGGGAGGAGAATTCCAGCTCGGAGGAGCGTAGTTGTACCATTACCTTCAGCGGGACAGGCGTGGAGTCGCAGCAGGTGCGTCTTGTGCAGGCTGCTTCGCCGAATGGACCGGTTACGAGCCTCAAGTCGGATTATGTCAGGGCCTGGCTCGAGCTGCCGGCCATTCCGGAGGGGGAAGCTGACAGGTATTTCATCACGCATCCGATGAAGATAGCGGCGAAGAATTATGACAGCCGCAATTATTCGTTTTATTATGATGCAAATGCCCTGATTTCGTTGTGGGTGGCTTATCCTCTCAATGACGACCTTGTGGGAAGCGGCTCCCGCACAGACGAGTGGGGTCTGGACCCGAAAGTCCCTTCCGATTGTCAGCCTGTGCTGTATAAGGGATTCAGGGGCGGCTATGACAGGGGGCACCAGCTTCCTTCTGCCGACCGTTTGCGTTACAGCGAAAATGTAACGACTTTTTACAGTACCAATATGACCCCGCAGAGGGGCGAGCTCAACCAGAACGCCTGGGCTGAGCTGGAGGGAATGGTAAGAAGCTGGAGCAAATCTTTCGATACCCTCTATGTCGTTACAGGTGCGGACATTACGGGCAGCAATACCTATGCTTGGGATAACGAGGGCAAGAGTGTACTTGTTCCGTCCGGGTATTTCAAGGCGCTGCTCGGATACAAGTCAAGAGGCTCGGCAGGAATCTCGGCTCAGACCGGAGGATATACCGGAATTGCCTTTTATTTCGAACATAAGGCCTACTCCAACGTTATGAGTCAGGCAATGACCATAGATGAGCTTGAACGCAAGCTCGGGTATGATTTCTTTGTCAATCTTCCTGCGCTCATTGGTGCAGAAAAGGCCGACAAGGTGGAAAGCACCAGAGATAGCTGGTGGAAATGAGAATGTTACAATTTAACCATATCAACAAGTCAATCATCACAGTTATGAAGAAGTCAGCTATCATACTGTCGGCTTTGCTGCTTATGTTCTCCGGCATCGCTTGTGCCGGACAGAAGGGCTCGACCCGCAATTATGTGATAGGGTTCTACAATCTTGAGAACCTCTTCGACATATATGACGACCCTGCAAAAAACGATGAAGAGTTCCTTCCGGAAGGCAAGAACCAGTGGACCGAGGCGAAGTACCAGAAGAAGGTTTCCAATATGGCAAAGGTCATCAAGGCAATGAAAGATGACAATGGGCGTTATCATACCATATTGGGAGTCAGCGAGATAGAAAACCGTCTCGTGCTTGAGGACCTCGTTTCGGACCCGCAGATAGCAGATGCCAACTATCAGATCGTGCATTATGACGGACCGGACCGCCGAGGCGTGGACGTGGCCCTGCTCTACAAGCCAGAGCAGTTTACCTATCTTGACAGCGAGAGCATTCCTTTCGACTTCAATGATACCGAAGTAGAGATCACCCTTGACAAGGAGGCCCAGGATTATTTCCGTACCAGAGATATACTTATGGTTCACGGACTTATCGATGGTGAGCATTTTGCTATTTATGTAACCCACCTTCCTTCCCGTATAGGAGGCAAGGGTCAGGACCTGCGCTCCCGCGGAGCCGAAATCATCTACAAGCACAGCCGCATCATGGAAGAACGTTATCCGGGAATCAAGACGGTTGTGATGGGAGATATGAATGACAACCCTACCGATGACAGCCAGGCAGTATGGCTGCACGGCCGCCGCACCATAGAAGAAACCCGTCCGGGCGAATTCTTCGATCCTTTCACCATTATGCTCGAGGACGGCTACGGTTCCCTTGCATATCAGGGAGAGTGGAATATCTATGATATCATTCAGGTCAACTACAACCTTGCGGTGGCACCTCAAGGAGGCCTCAGGATCAGGCCAATTGTCAAGAACAAATACTATGGCAGGGTATTTAAGAAACCTTTCATGACCCAGCAGAGCGGTCAGTATAAGGGAACGCCTTTCCGCACTTTCTCAGGCGGAGCTTTCATCGGCGGATACTCCGACCACTATCCTACCTATATTGTAATCAGCAAGTAAAATGAAAAGATTCATCGTTGCGGCGATAGCCGCATTGTTGTCCATCAGCGCATTTTCCCAGACCTTGTCGGAAGGGGGAATCAAGGCGACGGTTGTAAGTCGTGTAGGCCGCACTCCGATTGCCGGCGCAAACGTGGAGTTGAAAAAAGGCGGTGTCAAAATGCAGGAACTCCGTACGGGAAATGACGGAAAGTTCTTCTTCCAAGACCTCGCAAATGACAATTATTCCCTCATAGTCGCCGCTCCGGGCTATACAGAAACACAGGTTAACGTAACCGTGGAAAAGGGTCTTGTCAGGGACCTCATCTTCGTAACCCTCGTGCCTGCCTCACAGATAAACGAGGTGGACGACTCGAGTTTCGGGGAATTTGACCTGGACGACTCGGGCTATACCGACACTCCGACCATACTTTTTGCTTCAAACGATGTGTTTACCAATGTCGCCGGATACGGATTCAGCGCTGTAAGGTACAAGAACAGGGGCTACAACTCCGAGTCACAGGAGGTTTATCTCGCCGGAGTTCCTATGAATGACGCAATTACGGGTTACAGCCCGTATTCGCTCTGGAGCGGTCTCAA
>SFJA01000136.1 GCA_004556005.1 Bacteroidales bacterium
CCGCCGTTTACCGGGGCTTCAATTCAGAGCTTCGCTTGCGCTGACTCCCCCTCTTAACCTTCCGGCACCGGGCAGGTGTCAGGCCATATTCGTCATCTTAACGATTTCGCATAGCCATATGTTTTTGGTAAACAGTCGCCTGGGCCATTTCTCTGCGCCCCACTCACGCGGGGACCCCTTCTCCCGAAGTTACGGGGTTAATTTGCCTAGTTCCTTGGCCGTGATTCACTCGAGCACCTGAGGATTCTCTCCTCACCCACCTGTGTCGGTTTACGGTACGGGCCGCACACCGCTTGACGTTTCCATGCTTTTCTTGCAAGTATGTTTACCTGCGCTGTCAGATCGTCCGAAGACTCTCCGTACTGTCGGGTTTCAGCTCGCGCCTACGCCCTTCAACGGGGAATTCCGTCTCCCCGCGGCAGTGTCACTCCTCGGTCACATGAAAACCTGGCGCGCGGGCTGCGGAATATTAACCGCATCGGCATCACCTGCCCCTTTCGGGTTCGGCTTAGCTCCCGGCTCACCCTGATCCGTTTAGCGTGGTTCAGGAAACCTTGGGTTTTCGGTGTGAATATTTCTATATTCATTGTCGTTACTCATGCCTACATTTTCGTTTCCGGACGCTCCAGAGAACCTCGCGATTCTCCTTCGACGCCGACCGGAATGCTCCCCTACCACGCGACTCTTCGTCGCGTCCTCGGCTTCGGCGACGGTCTTGATGCCCGATCATCATCCATGCAACTCCGCTCGACTAGTGAGCTGTTACGCACTCTTTGAATGAATAGCTGCTTCCAAGCTAACATCCTAGCTGTCCATGCGGTGTCACTTCGTTCTGTCTCAACTTAGACCGTTCTTCGGGGCCTTGGCCGGAGGTCTGGGCTCTTACCCTCTCGCCGACGGATATTAGCACCCGCCGACTCACTCCCGTCCTCTAACCTGCGCACATTCGGAGTTCGTCTGGAATTGATAGGCGGCGAAGCCCTCGCTTCCAATCGGTAGCTCTACCTTACACAGGCACGGACGAGGCTGTCCCTAAAGGCATTTCGGGGAGTACGAGCTATCTCCCAGTTTGATTGGCCTTTCACTCCTACCCTCATCTCATCCAAGCCCTTTTTCACGGAAACTGGTTCGGTCCTCCAGCGCCTGTTACGGCGCCTTCAACCTGGACAAGGGTAGATCACTAGGTTTCGCGTCTGCTCAGTATTACTATATCGCCCTTTTCAGACTCGCTCTCGCTTCGGCTCCGCTGCTGAACAGCTTAGCCTCGCAACACTGAAGCAACTCGTAGGCTCATTATGCAAAAGGCACGCCGTCACCACTCACGTGGCTCCGACCGCTTGTAGGCGTACGGTTTCAGGTTCTATTTCACTCCCCTGTTCGGGGTGCTTCCCACCTTTCCCTCACGGTACTGGTTCACTATCGGTCTTCGGCAGTCTTTAGCCTTGCGGGATGGTCCCCGCAGATTCGGACAGGATTCCACGTGCCCCGCCCTACTCAGGTGCCGGCCCTGTGACGCAATCGTTACCCATACGGGAGTATCACCCTCTCTGCTGCAACTTTCCAGATGCTTCCGGTTCCTTTGCGCCAGCCTTTGGCCGGTCCTACAACCCCGGCTGGTCCGTGAACCCGCCGGTTTAGGCTCTTCCCGTTTCGCTCGCCACTACTCAGGGAATCGATTTTTCTTTCTTCTCCTCCGGGTACTAAGATGTTTCAGTTCCCCGGGTTCGCCCCATCGATGATGGTCGCAAGTCTTCAACTTGCGGGGTTGCCCCATTCGGACACATACGGATCAAGGCCTGTTTGCAGCTCCCCGTACATTTTCGCAGCTTACCGCGTCCTTCGTCGCCTGCCGAAGCCAAGGCATCCTCCATACGCCCTTGCTTCTCTTTCTCTGTGAATCTAGTTTATCTTGTGAAATTGTGATTGTCTATCTCTAGCTAATCTTTACATTTACACTTACCTCGTTGTAATCTCTCAGTATTGTCAATGATCGTCTGCATGCTCGCGGCGCATGCGGCCGTATTTCAAAAAAGACTTCAGGAAGTCCAAGGACCGAAATCCTTGTAACACGGAGCGTCAAACTGTCAGGTCGACTCCAAAAAGGAGGTGTTCCAGCCACACCTTCCGGTACGGCTACCTTGTTACGACTTAGCCCCAGTTACCACGTTCGCCTTAGGCCGCTCCTCTCGGTCACGGACTTCAGGCGCCCACGGCTTCCATGGCTTGACGGGCGGTGTGTACAAGGCCCGGGAACGTATTCACCGCGCCATGGCTGATGCGCGATTACTAGCGAATCCAACTTCGTGGAG
>SFJA01000137.1 GCA_004556005.1 Bacteroidales bacterium
GCGATATTTCTTCACTCTGGCGTCATCTATACGGCCTGACCAGTTCAGGCCAAATGCAAAGTCGTATGCATTACCATCTGCATCGACATAACATTCCATATCGAAAGGTACATCTTCTTTCTGGAGCTCGACAGTCTTCATATTAGCCGGAAGCTGCATCGGAAGGAGAGCAGAAGGCTCTGCAGCACCGCTTATCAGGTCAAGAAGCGCCTGATTCTGACAACCGAAGCTTACGAGAATGGCATCAGAGTACGGTTCGAATTCAGGCACGAAAGGTTTGCCGGCATTCACGACAGTGATGACCGGCTTGTCCCCCATCGCCGCCTTTGTATCGATGACGGTCTTGAGGTCGGCCTTATTCGCGGTCTTTACGGATTTGCCTCTGTATGACCTGGTTGTAAAGCTTTCAAGGCGGTCTCCGCCTGCGATGGAAACTTCGCGGCCATGGTCGGCTGTGTAGTCATTGTACTGAAGGCTTATCGGAACATATCCGTTGCCGCCTTTCTTCACATCCTCTGCGCTGTATCCTGTTCCTGATGTCGGAGCATCAATCACAACAATGGCGAAATCAGCTTCTGACGGGTCTGAGACAGGTTCATAATACTTCTCCAGAAGGTCTGCAGCGAAGGCATCCTCCCATCTTTCCGGAGTTACCATTCCGAAGAAATTCACGAGCTGAGGATAATATCTCTGAGGAACATAAACCTTAGGCTTATCGGCAATTTTGACAGGAAGGACATCTCCGGAATTCTTGACCATCACGACAGACTTCAGCTGCGCCTGATATCCCTTCTCCATGAACTCAGGCTTACCGACGGTCTCTGCCGATACGGCAGGATCAAGGTAAGGATTCTCGAAGAGACCTGTACGGAAAGAGTTCATGAGAAGACGCCTTGCTGACTCTCTGAAACGTTCATCCGCAGACTCCTGACCGAACTCTGCCACCCACATCTCGTATGCCTCAAGAACCGGCCCCTTGTCATTGTTTCCACCGAACTGGTCCACACCAGCCTTAAGACACTCATAATGTCTCTGTGCAACAGTTAGTTCTTCTACACCCCAGCACTTTCCGTCGAACTTGTCGATTCCGGCGTTGTCATATGTGATGTTCCAGTCTGTGCAGACAACACCGTCATAGCCATACTTCTCACGGAGGAGGTCAGTGATGATGTACTTGCTGAAACTGTTGCCTACGTTCTTGCCTGATGGGTCGACACCTGTAGAGATAGTATAGTAAGGCATTACGGCCGATGCCATGCCTGTGGCGCCGTTGAGCTTGAATGCTCCTTCAGTGAACGGCTTGAGATGGGTTTCGAATGCTCCGCCAGGGTAAACGGCATACTTACCATAATTATAATGGGCATCACGACCACCTTCCTCAGGTCCGCCGCTCGGCCAATGCTTCACCATTGCGTTCACACTGTTGTAACCCCATCCGTCTGCAATCTCGGCCTTGCCTGTACTGGTCTGGAAACCGTCCACATATGCGCGGGCCATATCCGTATCAAGTTCCGGACTTTCACCGAATGTACCGTAGAAACGTGTCCAGCGGGGCTCGGTCGCAAGATCGATCTGTGGGGAAAGTGCAGTAGCGATACCCAGAGCACGATATTCCTGTGAAGCGATCTGACCGAACTCCTCTACCAGAGCAGGATCAAAGGTAGCTGCAAGACCGAGTGATGTAGGCCAATGAGATATCTCGCCGCCAGCACCATAATTATACTCAGCTGTCGCAGATGTCTCGTGGCGAGGGTCAGAAGATATGTTTACCGGCACTCCGTGTCCCATTCCTTCGACAAGCATCTGCATGTTGTTGTTCCAACGTGCCGCCACTGCCGGAGACTCCACCGTAGTGACAAGAACTGCTCTGAGGTTGTCATCTGTAAGGAACTTCTTCTGAGCATCAGACAGGTCAGAAGCTTGTGCCCCGCTCTGGGCATAAGGCTTGCCCTCATATGTAGCACCGCCGAACATTCCGCCACCGGAAGGCACAGACTGATGCGAACTGTAAAGCATCATACCGGCAATCTCTTCTATCGAGAGCCTCTGGGCTAGATCGGCTGCTCGTTCCGCAGCCGGCAGGCGCCAGTCTTCATACGGATCCAGCACCCCGTTTCGATTCATGTCCTTGAAGGCATAGCCTTTGTCCTCGAGGATAGCGACTCCGGAGGCCGACGAATACCCAAGGGTCTGTCCCTTCTTTTGAGTGATGACATTAAAACCGTCATCTGTTGAGATTTCGCTCCATTTCGGACCGGCACATGAAGCCAGGACCAGAAGGAACAATGATGAAGCCAGGACCAGAAGGAACAATGGCCGAAAGATTCTTTTCATGATGTTATTTTCCAGTTGAAATCCAAATAAAAATGGATCTCGATTTATTAGTTAAACATTTATATTCTTTATAATCAATATCTTAACGATATATATATTTTCATCTTCCTTTGATAGGAGTGCGTGATATCCCAACGGCCTCTTGCGGAGGTCGAGATTCAGAACCCGTAAAATATCCTCGGTAAACAAACTTTCCACAGCGGTCATCCGGTTCGGTGCCGCAAGTTCCTGTATCAG
>SFJA01000052.1 GCA_004556005.1 Bacteroidales bacterium
CATAATATCCTTTATGTATGTTTCCTTCTTTTCCGGCGGGAACGCAGCAATCTGTGTCGCAGTCATAAGAGCCGACAGTTCAGGCTCTTCCGGCCACATTGGCGCATCCTTCAGCTCCGATGCGTGCTTGAACCAGTAGAATAACCTGTCCTTCACCGTCACGCACTCCTCAGCCCTCTTCGTGAAGCGTCCCAACTCCGCGAAGATAATGAAAAATGTTGAATCCAGCCTTTCTCCCGTGCTCATTTCCGCAATGTGATACCTCGAAATGATATTGTCCGTATCCCAATACTCCTCGTCCTCGTGGGGGACCTGCTCCTCCAGAAAGGCAATTTCGAACACCGGATGACGTTCTTCGTATCCCTGACCCCTCTGCAACTGGGAATGATACTGACCTGAAGCGTAATAAACGCAGCGCTTGCCGAATTCGCTGTCAATCTTCCGCTGCACCTCTATGCTGAAAATGTTGCCCTCGCTGTCTTTGCACACAAGGTCAAGAATCGTCTTCTTGCCGAAGATGCTTTCCGGGGTCTGCTCGCGGTCCCGGTATTCCACTATGTCGCTCACGCGCACAAATTCCGGCAGAACGATGTTCAAAAGATTGATAAGCAATGCCTTATTGGCGGGATTGGCATAGACAAGCTTGAATCCGGCATCTGATAGAAGGTCCACGAATACCAGATCTTCCGGATCCGGAACTGGCTGATAGTTTTTCATGATGAAAGAAGTTTAGTTTAAGGTTGTAACAATGTTCGCAGCGGCAATCACTATTGCCGGAAGCAAAGGTATATTGCACGGCGCAAAGATAAAAGGACGGGTTATTAAGATTCGTAAAATTAAAACTTTCACCGAGCGTTTTTATGTCCTGCACACACGTCCGTGCGTATACCTATCCTGCGGCTTCCGGCAACTTGAGCACATAAAACGAAAAAGCCACCGCTGATGCGGTGGCTTCCGTGGTCCCTGCAGGGCATGATCCTGCGACTCCCTGATTATGAGTCAGGTGCTCTAACCAACTGAGCTAAGGGACCTTTATCCAGGCGGTCTTAATACCGCCCGATATCAGACTTTGATCTCAACTTCCACGCCTGAAGGCAACTCGAGTTTCATAAGAGCATCAACGGTCTTTGCGTTGGAGTCTTCGATGTCAAGAAGCCTGCGGTATGAATCGAGCTCAAACTGCTCGCGAGACTTCTTGTTGACGAAGGTGGAGCGGTTGATTGTGAAGATCTTCTTGTTGGTAGGGAGCGGAATAGGTCCGTTCACCTTTGCGCCGGTAGACTTCACTGTGTCAACGATCCTGGCTGCTGACTTATCAACGAGCATATGATCGAATGACTTGAGTTTAATTCTAATTCTCTGGCTCATTATAATTTGCTTTTATTTTTCTAAACTATTCGTCGTCAGCTGGTGCTTTGAATCCGCTCTTCTCGATGATGTCCTTGGCCATTGAAGCACTCACCTCAGCATAGTGATGGAAACTCATCGTGCTGGTTGCGCGTCCTGAAGACAGGGTACGAAGCACGGTAACGTATCCGAACTGCTCTGAGAGAGGAACATAGGCCTTAACGATACGGGCACCGTTTGAGGTGGTATCCATCGCGTTGATCTGACCGCGGCGGCGGTTGAGGTCACCGACAATTTCACCCATATACTCTTCTGGAGTGACAACTTCAAGATCCATGATAGGCTCGAGGATAACCGGCTTGCACTTGCGGCAGGCGTGGCGGAAAGCCATACGTGCACAAAGCTCGAATGAAAGCTGGTCAGAGTCCACCGGATGGTAAGAACCGTCGAGGAGAGTAACCTTGAGAGACTGTACCTCGTAGCCTGCAAGGACGCCGTTGGCCATAGCCTGGGTAAATCCTTTTTCTACGCTCGGAACAAACTCCTTAGGCACGTTTCCGCCCTTGACCTGGTTGTCGAACTGAAGACCGACAACACCTTCATCAGCAGGACCGATCTCGACAAGAATGTCAGCGAACTTACCACGACCACCGGTCTGCTTCTTGAACACTTCCTTGTGCTGAACGGTAGCGGTAATAGCTTCCTTGTAGTTGACCTGAGGAGCACCCTGGTTGATCTCGAGGCCGAACTCACGGCGGAGACGGTCAACGATGATGTCAAGGTGAAGCTCACCCATACCGCTGATGACGGTCTGGCCTGTATCAGGGTCTGACTTGACTGTGAAGGTAGGGTCCTCCTCGGCAAGCTTACCGAGAGCGATACCAAGTTTATCAAGGTCTTTCTGGGTCTTAGGCTCCACTGCGATACCGATTACCGGATCCGGGAATTCCATTGACTCGAGAGCAAAATTCTTTCCTTCAGCGCAAATGGTATCACCGGTACGGAGGTCCTTGAATCCGACTGCTGCGCAGATGTCACCGGCCTCTACCACTTCGATAGGATTCTGATGGTTGGAGTGCATCTGATACAGACGGGCAACTCTCTCCTTCTTTCCGGTGCGTGAGTTGATCACGTATGAACCGGCAGAAAGTGAACCTGAATATGCGCGGACATAAGCGAGACGTCCTACATACGGGTCAGTTGCAATCTTAAATACGAGTCCGCAGAACGGCTCATCAACTGATGGAGCAAGATCGATCTCCTTGTCGGTATTGAGGTCAGTAGCCTTGGTAGCACCGATGTCAAGCGGAGAAGGAAGATAACGCATCACGCTGTCAAGAAGGAACTGAACGCCCTTGTTCTTGAAAGAAGAGCCGCAGCAGGCAGGAACTATCTTCATCTCGATGGTACCCTTGCGGATTGCCGCGATAACCTCTTCTTCGGTAACGGAATCAGGATCCTCAAAATACTTCTCCATAAGAGCATCATCACACTCGGCAGCAGCCTCGATGAGACGGTCTCTCCAAAGCGCAACGGCATCCTGCATATCCTCAGGAACGTCAGTAATCTCGTAGTTTACAAGATGATCTGAAGTATCGTAAACGATTGCCTTACGGGCAAGAAGGTCAACAATTCCCTTGAAATTCTCTTCTGCACCGATAGGGAGGCAGATAGGAACCGCATTTGCACCGAGCTTGGTCTTGATTTCGTCCACGCAAGCGAGGAAGTCAGCACCAACACGGTCCATCTTGTTGACGTAAGCAATCTTTGGCACGCGATATTTGTCGGCCTGACGCCATACAGTCTCTGACTGCGGCTGTACTCGACCTACTGCGCAGAAAGTGGCTACGGTACCGTCGAGAACTCGGAGCGAACGCTCAACCTCGACAGTAAAGTCAACGTGGCCCGGAGTATCGATCAGGTTGATCTGGTAAACCTTGCCGTTGTAGTGCCAGAATGCGGTGGTGGCAGCTGAAGTGATGGTGATACCACGCTCCTGCTCCTGAACCATCCAGTCCATCGTGGCAGCGCCCTCGTGTACCTCTCCGATCTTGTGGGTCTTTCCCGTATAGAAGAGGATACGCTCCGACGTAGTGGTCTTGCCGGCATCGATGTGCGCCATGATGCCGATATTTCTTGTGTATGTAAGATCTCTTTTAGCCATCTGACTAACTAACCAATTTGACTAGAAACGGAAGTGAGCGAATGCCTTGTTTGCCTCGGCCATTCTGTGCATATCTTCTTTGCGCTTAAATGCGCCACCTTCGTTATTGTATGCTGCAACAATCTCAGCACACAGTTTTTCTGCCATAGAGTGGCCGGAACGCTTGCGGGCGAAGGCTATCATATTCTTCATAGAAAGTGAAACCTTTCTCTCCGGACGCAACTCTGTCGGCACCTGGAAGTTGGCACCACCGATACGGCGTGACTTAACCTCAATCTGAGGGGTCACGTTCTCGAGTGCCTTTTTCCAAATATCGAGAGGAGCCTTGTCAGAATCTTTCACCTTCTCGCCTACCATGTCAATGGCATCGTAAAAAATAGAATAAGCGATACTCTTCTTCCCCTGCAACATAAGATTGTTCACGAAACGGGTAACCTCGACATCGTGATACTTAGGATCAGGAAGTAGAATCCTCTTCTTAGGCTTTGATTTTCTCATTGTTTGAAAAAGTTAAATGTAAATAAAACCATCCTTCAGGCAATTACTTCGGCCTCTTGGCGCCGTAGAGTGAACGAGACTGTGTACGTCCTTCTACACCGGCAGTATCCAAAGCTCCTCTCAGGATGTGGTAACGTACACCCGGAAGGTCCTTTACACGGCCTCCGCGAACGAGCACGATTGAGTGCTCCTGGAGGTTGTGACCCTCGCCAGGGATGTAGGCATTGACCTCTTTAGCATTGCTGAGGCGCACACGGGCAACCTTACGCATAGCGGAGTTAGGCTTCTTAGGGGTAGTGGTGTACACCCTGAGGCAAACGCCGCGCTTCTGAGGACAAGCATCCAACGCACGAGATTTTGATTTTACCTCAATAACCTCGCGTCCTTTGCGAACCAATTGTTGAATTGTTGGCATAAATGGTTGTTAAATAATAAATTAAAAACAGCCCCAATAGTTTTGGGGCTGCAAATATAGTGATAATTCACGGAAAAACAAAAGTCTGACCGGAAAATTACCTTACTGTTGCAAATTCGATATCCTTTGCGGCACGCTCGGCAAGCTTAGGGCACTTGTCGGTAGCAAGCTTAAGGGCTGCCTTGGCAGCGCTTACGTCACCCTTGCGGGCAGCTACGATAGCCTTGAGGTAGTTGGTGAGGGCGTCATCTCCGGTAAGGGCTGCAGATGCGGCCTTGAGGTCTCCGTTGAGAATGTTTGCAAGAGCTGCATTGGTGCCGGTGGTGTTCTTGAGCTTGCTTGCAGCAGCTGCATAGTCACCATTATATATATCGATGGCTGCAAGATTCTGGGCAGCGGCAGCGTTGCCGGCCTTTGCAAGGAGCTTGGAAGCTGCCTCGTAATCTGAACGGAGCATTGCAGCTACACCGAGAAGGTTCTGGGCATCTGCGCTGTTCTTGTCCTCGAGACGTGCGAGCGTGCGCTCTGCATTTGCAGGCTCGTTCTTGGCGATGTAGAGGGCTGCAAGATTGTAGAGAGCCTTCTGGGAGTTGAATTTCTCAGCGGCGAGGTTGTAAAGAAGAACCTTACGGTCAGCATCGGTTGACTGACCGGCCACGCGGAGAAGCGCCGGCTCGTCAAGCACGTTGATGGCGGTATTTGAAAGTTCTACGAGTTCCTCATCGGTAAAATTCTTAAAGTCGTAATTGGTCACGAAACGGGCACGGCGGAGTTCAGGGAACACGTTCTTGCTGATTTCGGTGTAAATCTTGGACATATTGCGAATCTCGCTTTCACGCACTGCAGGATCGCTGTACATGGAAAGAACTCGGAGAATGAGCTCCTTGTCAGCAATGTCAGAAGCAGAGATTGCCTCCTGGAATCCTTTCCAGTCCTGTCCGATGCTCTTTACCTGAACTTCGTCAGCCTTGGTTCCGTCCTTGGTAATCTTGCCCCAAGCCTTCTCAGCGGTACCTGCGCGCTTGTCTGAAAGCTCTGCGTTGAGTTTCTCGCCGCCATCAGGTGAAGCGTAAGCGATAATCTGAGTTCCGGTAACGGTAACTCTCTCATCAGCGGCAATCTCCTTGAGAGCCTCCTGGAGCTCGAGGATTGACTGTGAGCGGAGCTGGCTATTCTTTACGACTGAAGAGTTGATATCGTAAAGAATCTGTCCCTCGGTGCTCTTGTGAAGAACAGCCTGATAGCCGTCCTCCATAATATTGTAGCTACCCTTGAGATTGACGAGGTTTGCGGTGGTGTTGACGCCTTCGGCAACCTTGATGGCAGGACACTCGACGGTATGCTTGCCGTAGTGAACAACAGGACGAAGCTCAAGGTACGAACTCTCAACACCCTCGGTGTTGCCGAACACAAACTTTTCCTTTACAACGCCGCCTGCTTTTGGAACGACCTTGTTGTTGGCCTCAACCTTCTCTCCCTGGAAAGTAACGGTCTTTCCAACGAGCGAGCCACCTTCGTAAACGAGAACAGGAGTTACGTCGAGAGTTGCTTCAGGATAGAAATATCCTTCAGGATAAGTAACGGTAATTTCAGCCGGAATACGGTCGCCGACAAGCTGAAGAACCTCAGGGTTGCAGTTTACCACGACATTCTCTGCCATAGCCATCTTCTCAGCCCTTGACTTTGAGCAGGAAGACGAAAACACTACAAGTGCGACAAGCGCAACAGAAGTAAGAATCTTTTTCATAAATATTATGTACTAATTAGCTCTTCAATAATTTTAGCAAATATACAAACAAAAAATGAGATAATGCATAAACCGTACCCTCAAGACCGCAAAGACAGAAACAAACTCGCCCACACCGTCAAATTCGGATATATTAAAAAGTATTTTAACTTGCTAAGCGAAAGTTAGTAGTTGTTTACCTAATGTATTTCAGCAGCAGGGTCAGAACCAAACAGCTGGAGAGGATGTCAGGAAGTTCATCGTTGTCAGGCCGGCAGGTAGCAAATAATAAGGAATAATTCTTATATTTGTAGTTCATACTTATGGATACACAAGAACTGCAAATATTGAAAAACCGCTTCGGAGTCATAGGAAATGACCTGCAGCTCAACCACGCAATAGAAGTCGCGATGGCGGTAGCCCCGACCGACCTCAGCGTGCTCGTATGCGGCGAAAGCGGCGTCGGCAAGGAGGTTTTGCCCAAGATAATACACCAGTACAGCCGCCGCCGCAACGGCCGTTTCCTTGCAATCAACTGCGGAGCCATCCCGCCGGGAACCATCAACGCCGAACTCTTCGGACACGAAAAAGGCTCCTTCACCGGCGCCGTAAGCGAACGCAAGGGCTATTTCGAAGAGGCCGACGGAGGCACGCTGGTACTCGACGAAATAGGCGAACTGCCGAAGGAAACGCAGGCAATGCTGCTCAGGGTCCTCCAGGATGGCGAATTCCTCAAGGTCGGCTCGTCCAAGGTCGAAAAGACCGATGTGCGCATCATAGCCTCGACCAACGTCAACCTCGAGCACGCGGTCGCCACGGGCAAGTTCCGCGCAGACCTCTACTACCGTCTCAGCGGCGTGCGCATCGACCTGCCGTCCCTGCGCGAGCGCAGCAAGGAAGACATCTGCCTGCTCTTCCGCAAGTTTTCATCCGACTTTGCGGACAAGTTCCGGCTGTGCAAATTCTCCCTCACCCACGACGCCGTCGGCCTGCTGACGAGCTACCGTTGGCCGGGCAACATACGCCAGCTAAAGAACGTAGCCGAAGCAGCCACCGGAATTCTCTCGAAACCAGCAAGCACGATAACCGAAAGGATAGAGGTCGATGCGGCTATGCTTTCGCCGTTCATTCCGGCGGAAAAGGACGAACTGCTGCCGGCACTCGCAGCTCCTTCGGGCGGCGGGCAGGCCTTGGGAAGCGAGGACAAGCAGATGATAATCAAGGCGATATTTGACCTCAAGAACGAATTCGTCCGCCTAAAGCATGAAGTTGACTTGCTCAAGTCCGGGGTCAGGGAAGAGCAGGGCGTCGCCAAGGCGCTGCCGGTGGTTCACTCCGGTCCGCTGCATATTGAAGAAGAGGAGCCGGAAGAGCAGGGCGGAGAGCCCGCTGCAAGCGTCCCTGCGGAAGATGTCGAGGTGCAGGCCAACACTAACCTGAAGAATGTCAGCGACATACTTATAAAACAGGCCCTGGAGAGGCACGGAGGGAAGGTATCGTCCGCCGCCAAGGAACTCGGCATTTCTGAAAGAACAATTTACCGCAAGATCAAGCAATGGAAAGAGCAATAAGGACGTTCATCGCCACCATAGCCGCGCTGATGCTTACGGCGTGCGGAATCTATTCATTTTCGGGCACTTCCATACAGGCCGACGTCAACACCATCAACATTGACTTTTTTGAATACAAGGCAATGAAGGTCAACCCGACCCTGGCCAACGACCTGACGGAAGCCATACGCACGCAGTTCCGCAAGATGACACGTCTCGAGCAGGTGGAAATGGACGGAGACCTGCAGATCAGTGGCCAGATTGTCGGCTACGACATCAGTCCGGCAGCCGTGACCGCTGACGAAATCGCAGCGCGCAACAAGCTGACTATCAGCGTAAAGGTTGATTTTGAAAACAAGAAACACCCCGAGGACAGTTTCACCGGCAAGTCCTTCAGCGGCTTTGCCGAATACGACTCCACCAACTCCCTCGATGCAGTCGAGAACACTCTCTGCACCGAAATTATCGCAATCATAGTCGAAGACATCTTCAACGCCACGGTAGCCCAATGGTAGATTATATTGACCTGCACGCCCTCACTCTGGAGGAACTTTCCGGAGTCGTCAACGTCTATCCCTGGTTCGGAGCGGCTCGCAAGCTGCTTTGCGAAAGGATGAAGGAGATGGGCGCACTGAGCGACAACCTGCTGGCTCAAACGGCGCTCTATGTAGGGGACAGGAGCATCCTATATTATATGGTAAACGGCAGGGCGGTCAGGGACCCGGCGGTTGACTACGAGCGTGCGCGCAGGGTAGAGCAGGAAAGGCTTGCCCGGGAGAGCGGAGCCGGGGCGGCTGCGGGAGGCGCTCTTGACGGAGGGGCGGCGGGAACTGGCGGTTCCGGGGATGCAGCTGGCAGTACGGATGCGGCTTATTCCGGGGGCAGAGCTGCCGGGGCGCGGCAGATTTTCGTTGCCGGAGGCGACTACTTCTCGCAGAGCCAGTACAACTCGGTCAAGAAGAGCGGGGACGACCTGTTTGCCCGCTTCGCAGTCAGCAGTCGTCCGGAAGGATCTCACGAGGGCGGCGAACTCCCGGACGAGGAACAATTCTACACCGAAACTCTTGCCGGAATCTATGTCGAACAGGGGTATCTTGCTGAAGCCAAGAAGATTTATTCAAAGTTAAGTTTGCGATATCCGGAAAAAAGTATTTACTTTGCAAACCTTATTGACGAAATAAACAAAAATTGAAAATATGAACGCATTATTCATCACTTTGGTAGTTCTGATTGTACTCGCTGCAATCCTGCTCATCCTCGTCGTGCTTCTGCAGAACGGCAAGGGAGAGGGCCTCGCAAGCAATTTCGTGGCAGGCAACCAGACCTTCGGCGTACGCCAGACCGCCGACATACTTGAGAAAATCACCTGGGGACTTGTAGTGTTCATTCTCGTTGCATCCGTTGGCGCGTCATTCACCACCAACACCAAGGGCAACTCAGTGGACATCACCGACAAGATCGAGAATGTAGAAGAGACTCAGATGAACTTCCCTTCAAGCCCTGTCGATATCCAGAACCCTTCAGCCGAGACGGACTCCGCCGCAGAATAAGGTACTGACATTTTGTCACTGGAACATTATTTGACCTACAAAATGTCGATCCGCAAAACGGGTCGGCATTTTTATTATGGAAAAAAGATATGAGTTTTTAAGCAAGTATGCCATCGACCTCAACGAGGCGGCGGCAAAGGGAAAGCTCGATCCGGTAATAGGTCGTGATGACGAAATCAGGCGTGTGCTTCAGATTTTGTCACGAAGGACCAAAAACAACCCTATACTCGTAGGTGAACCGGGTGTGGGCAAGACGGCTATCAGCGAAGGCATTGCCAGCAAAATAGTTAACGGGCAGGTGCCTGAGAACCTCAAGAACCGCAAAGTGTTCTCGCTCGATATGGGCGCACTTATAGCGGGTGCAAAATATCAGGGTGAATTTGAAGAGAGGCTCAAGGGCGTCGTAAAGGAAGTGGTGGAGTCCGACGGTCAGATAATACTGTTCATAGACGAAATCCACACTCTCGTAGGCGCAGGCCGTTCAAGCGGCGCCATGGATGCCTCCAACATTCTCAAGCCTGCTTTGGCTCGTGGTGAACTGCGCACCATAGGCAGCACGACCCTGGATGAATACCAGAAGTATTTCGAGCAGGACAAGGCCCTCGAAAGGCGTTTCCAGAAGGTTATGGTAGACGAACCGAGTCCAGCGGAGAGCATTGCCATCCTGAGGGGCATCAAGGAGAAATACGAGAACCATCACAAGGTTTCAATTGAGGATGATGCACTTATCGCGGCCGTCAACCTCAGTCACAGGTATATCAGCAACAGGTTCCTTCCCGACAAGGCGATTGACCTTGTGGACGAGGCCGCATCCAAGCTCAGACTGGAAATGAACAGCGTTCCGGAACCGATCGACGAGCTGAACAGCAAAATAAAGCAGCTGGAGATAGAAAAGGAAGCCATCAAGCGCGAAGGCACCTCGCTCAAGAGCGAAAAGATTGACGAGGACCTCAAAAAGGCGAAGGAAGAGAGGGAAGGCCTAATGAAGAGGTGGAACGCGGAGAAAGGAATTGTTACGGAACTCAACAACCTGCGTCAGCAGCTCGAGGACATGAAGCAGGAGGCGGCGGTTGCGGAGCGCAGCGGCGACTACGGAAAGGTGGCCGAAATCCGCTACGGCAAGATGGCCGCGGCTCAGAAGCGTATCGAAGAGCTCACCCGCCAGCAGGCCGAAATCAAGGATCCGATTATCACAGAGGCCGTTACACCTACCGACATCGCGGAGGTGGTAGCCCGCTGGACAGGAATTCCGGTAGCCAGGATGCTGGAAAGCGAGAAGGAGAAACTGCTCAGGATGGAGCAGGAACTTGGCAAGCGCGTAGTCGGCCAGGACAAGGCGGTCGCCGCGGTATCCGACGCTGTCCGCCGCAGCAGGGCAGGCCTGAGCAACGAGCACCGTCCTATCGGTTCGTTCCTCTTTATGGGCAGCACCGGCGTCGGCAAAACGGAACTCGCAAAGGCTCTGGCCGAATTCCTCTTTAACGACGAGAGTATGATGACCCGTATCGATATGTCCGAGTATCAGGAGAGCCATACAGCTTCGCGTCTTATCGGTGCCCCTCCGGGATATGTCGGCTACGACGAAGGCGGTCAGCTGACTGAGGCCGTCAGGCGCAAACCTTATTCCGTAGTGCTGCTGGACGAGATAGAAAAGGCGCATCCGGATATCTTCAACGTTCTGCTTCAGGTACTTGACGATGGTCGTTTGACCGACAACAAGGGCAGGACGGTGGACTTTAGAAACACTATACTGATTATGACTTCAAACCTGAAGGAAGAAGAGCTGAGGATGAGGATGAGACCGGAGTTTATCAACAGGATTGACGAGATTGTGACCTTCAATGCCCTGAGCAAGGAGGATATCAGAAAGATTGTCAGGATACAGATGAAGGACCTGCAGGACAAACTTGCGGAAGACAATGTTCAGCTGAGCTTCACCAAGGCATTCGAAGACGATATGGTTGAGAACGGCTATGATCCGGAGTATGGTGCACGGCCTGTGAAAAGGCTGATACAGAGAGAGTTGGTAAATCAGCTTTCACGCTCCATCCTCGAAGGCCAAATCACCCGCGACAGCGTAATCGAAGTTGATGTCCAGGACGGCAGGACCGTCATAAGGAATCGGTAGGTGGCTGCCGAGCGGCCGCTGTGGGCAGTGGCGGTCGCTGGGCGGTGGCTGGCTCGAGGGGCCAGGTGGTTGCGACGGGACAGTGAAAGCGGTCGCGCGACGGGTGCCGAGCGGTGGGCTGGCGGCCGAGCGTGGTGGCCGTGCGGCGAATGGTAGTGGTGTGAGATCCGGCGGCCGAGCGGCCAGACAGAAGGAAAAAATAAAAAGGGAATGCAAAAAAGTGCAGAAAAACTTGCAAAAGCCAAAAAGATGTCATACCTTTGCATTCCCGAAACGCGGAAATAGCTCAGTTGGTAGAGCGCAACCTTGCCAAGGTTGAGGTCGCGGGTCCGAGCCCCGTTTTCCGCTCCAAGCATCAACGGTCACCTTTTCAGGTGGCCGTTATTTGTATCTAATAGTGCGGCTTGGTGGAGGCTTCGGTATAATTGACAGAAACGGTTGGTAAGATTACTGGACTTCCCTGAATCCATTTTGGAGCTAAGTCCAGTATTGGTATTTCCTGCAATTCATCTGGCACGGCCCTACGTCAGAGGCTGGGTCACTTGGTATCCTGTAGTCACTTAGTGCCCAATCCCTCACGTTCCTGCAATTCATCTGGCAAGGCAATCTGCCTTCCAGGGCCCTCCAGGGCACATTGACTCGCGCGATGGCATCGATTTGTGTCCATCGCGCGCCGCGAACCCCTCCAGACATCGCTCCAAGGCACATCGGCTCGCGCGATGTTTTGCAGGAAGCTCGCCGAAGTTAGTGCCCAGCCCTCCGCTCTTCTGCAATTCATCTGGCACGGCAATCGCCATTCCACGGGCTTCCAGGGCACATTAGCTCGCGTGATGGCATCGATTTGAGTCCATCGAGCGTCGCGAACCCCTTCAGACATCGCTCCAGGGCACATCCGCTCGCTCGATGGTTTGCAGGAAGGCCACCGGAAGGTCACCTAACTGAGACAGACCTGCCACACAAGGCCCTCAGAGCTCGGTTGGAGTCTGGTGCCACGCTTTCCTGCAATTCATCTGACAAGGCAATCGGCCTTCCAGGGCCCTCCAGGGCACATTGACTCGCGCGATGGCATCGATTTGTGTCCATCGAGCGCCGCGACCCCCTCCAGACATCGCTCCAGGGCACATTCGCTCGCGCGATGTTTTGCTGGAAGATCGCCGAACTGACACAGAACTGCCACACAAGGCCCTCAGAGCCCGGTTAGTGCCCAGTCCCACACTTATCTGCAATTCATCTGGCACCCGAATCGGCCTTCCAGGGCCATCCAGGGCACATTGACTCGCGCGATGGCATCGATTTGTGTCCATCGAGCACGGCGAACCCCTCCAGGCATCGCTCCAAGGCACATCCGCTCGCGCGATGGTTTGCAGGAAGAACCCCGACCTGCCACCGAGCTGCCACACAAGGTCCTCAGAGCCCGGTTGGTGCCCGGTCCCACACTTTCCTGCAATTCATCTGACATAGCAATCGCCATTCTACGGGTCTCCAAGGCACATCGGCTCGCGCGATGGCATCGATTTGTGTCCATCGAGCGCCGCGACCCCCTCTAGACAGCACTCCAGGGCACATCGGCTCGCGCGATGTTTTGCAGGAAACTCGCCGAATGACATAGAACTGTCACGCAAGGCCGTCATAGCCCGGTTAGTGCCCAGTCCCACACTTACCTGCAATTCATCTGACAAGGCAATCGGCCTTCCAGGGACCTCCAGGGCATATCAGCTCGCGCGATAGCATCGATTTGTGTCCATCGAGCACCGCGAACCCCTCAGAGCCTGGTTAGTGCCCAGACTCTCACGTTCCTGCAATTCATCTGACAAGGCAATCGGCCTTCCAGGGACCTCCAGGGCATATCAGCTCGCGCGATAGCATCGATTTGTGTCCATCGAGCACCGCGAAC
>SFJA01000053.1 GCA_004556005.1 Bacteroidales bacterium
AGGTCTTAAAGTATCATTCCCTGACGGAACGGTTATATGGAGGAAGTCCGCTATTGAAACTTACATCGCAACTATAAAGCATGTCGGATATGAAAGGGTGGCCGCCCTGAATATTACTCACGGTGGATTCAATGCGGTCTCCCGCACTAAGAGGCCGACAGAGCCGGGCAGGATATGGCAACATGAGAGTGACGGTTGGTATATCTGCTCGAATATCAGCAATAGGCAGAAGATAGACGACTTGAAGTATATCTCAGAAAAACTTGGGCTAAGGCTACGGATTGAAGAGAAAAAGCCAGTGCAGAAGTAGCCGCCCGCCTACAAAATCCGCACCGCGAATTTTTGCTCGTAAGCACCTCGTAAACACGAGCCTTTCACCCGGCCAAACTCATTGATACTCAATACTGGGTTCGAATCCCCAACGGTCCGGAAAGGGTGTATGCAGCAAAAATGGCCCGCCAGAATGCATACGATATGCATCGCATTGTTTACGATTTGCATAGAATATTTGGCAGCGAAATGGCTACGGAAAGTAGTCGGAAGATAGACAAAAATACGCCTCTAACTCTTTGATATTTCGAGGGTTAGGGGCGTAAATAAATGGAAATGAGGAACTTGCATCATTTAGCAAATTCCTCATTCAGCGGAGAGGGAGGGATTCGAACCCCCGGAGCCTTTCAGCTCAACAGTTTTCAAGACTGCCGTAATCGACCACTCTACCACCTCTCCTCGGTGTTTGGGACTGCAAATATATCCTTTTTCTTTCTAACCACAAAATTTTTGTGTAAAAAATTATAGTTTTTTCAACTGAGCTCTCACTGCGCATCAAGGCATCAGGCTTAGTGACTCATTCCCATATCCGCAATTTTCTCCATTATACGCAATTGCAGGCGCGATTGCGCAAAGACTGCAATACTTTTCGAGCTTTTGCCAAAATGGGTCTGATTGCATTTTTGTGTTCGTTCCTTTGCACTGTCAAACAAAAACAGACACGACGTTATGAACACAAAATCAATTTTCGCATCACTCCTTATTTCACTTTCTTTTATGGCAAGCTGCCAGCAGTTCGACATCGCTGAGGCGCCTTTCCAGGAGGAGGAAAAGCAGATGTCCGCTGACTATAATATGTCAAGCAAGGGCAATGAAGATGTAGAATTTGCCTATGTTCGTGTCGGCGTGTACGAGGCAGTTGATAATCACAGCGTGACCATCACCAGAATGTGGATCGAGGGTCGCAACTCAAGCATAGAACTTCCGGTTCTTGGAAATAACATCGTAGCAGTCGAGGCTATTTCCGACAACGCTGATGCTCCGACCTTCGACACCGAGAACGGAGACTGGACCAAGCTTGTCCCTTCAGGTTCTTCTACCGACATTATGGTGCACTTCGATGCTCTCGTGACCTGCGAGAATGGCGGAAGCTACACCATCCCGGTAAACGACGCCAGAATCAAGATCAAGGCTTCCAAGACCAAGTGGGAGAGCAGCTGCTCTTACAGCTACACCCTCTGCCTCGACGCAACAGTCCTCGGTCTTACCGAAATCACCTTTGACCCGACCGTCAACGACTATGTGGATGTTAATGTGACAAGATAAAAACTATTATTCGCCAAAAGCTCCTGCAGCGGGCAGTGACCCTGCCTTCCTACCTTTAACCTTATTGCGTTGGACAACGCACATTTCTTTCCAATTCTACCTTCTATATATATTGTCTGCAGGAGCAGAGGCGCATAAATATCGTCCTGCTCCTTTGGCGTTTCCAGGACGCTATCTTTCTTCGCTGCAAAACAGCGCCGCAAGTCCTATTGCCGCTGCAAATTCAAACGTGGCAATAAGCAGTACCGCACCGACCGCACCTACTGTCAGAGCCATGCTTAAGTCGTAAAGGAATGAGCAGGCGTGAAGCAGTATAAGTGCCATTCCCACAGGCAGGAACAGCTTCCATCCGCTGATTTTCCAAAGAAGGATTACCAGACTGCTGACCGCAAGCGGGATGAGCACGAAGAGATTTTCACCAAGCACCGCCAGGAGAATTATATCCAGCACTGCGAGCAGAATCAGGCAGCCTTTCAGCTTTTCCTGCACCTTTCCGCGTCTGTACATATTCGCGATAACCAGGGCGAGCGCCACCGCAAGACCCAGCATCAGAGCGTTGTCAAACTGCATTCCGCTGACGGTCCCGAAAAGCGCAAACTTTGCTCCGCTGACCTGGCAGCCAATCCACGCTGCCACTTCTCCCACAATCAGAGCCACCACTGCAAACAGCAGCCACAGACCGGCCCAGGACAACGCAGACAACATTTTCTTTCTCTCCATCAGCAGCATCCCTGCCATCAGCAGCAACACAACAATATTGACCACCAGATAGCCTTTCTTTGAAAAATTGAACAGCCCCAGCAGCGGCACGGTAAAGAACACCCTGTCCTCGCTGCCGCGCAGGCTGTCCCTGTCGGCGTACTCCGGGTTACGGACGAATTCTTCCGCGAGGGGGACTATCTGCGCTCCGTAATGCCTTATCGATGAAGTACTTATGTTTGCGAAGCAGTCTTTGTCGGTGTGATAGTGGTTCACGTCGGAGATGGTCGAGAAGTTGACTCCCGGCAACTCGTCTTTTACAATCGTGAAGTCGGTAAAATTCGGCATCATCCTGTAAACCACGTTGGTAAGCGAGTAGGTGTGCGGATATCGGCTGAATCCCTCGTACAGTTCCATTATCCTATCGTTGCCCGGGGATGTCTCGAATAGCAGCACTGGTCCGTAAGTGCCTCTGGCTTCGATATTTATGACTAATCCTACGTCTTCGAAAAGCTCGGGATTGAGCTCGTAGGCCTTTTTCATCCCCACCATTCCGACCTCTTCCGCATCGGTCAGCAACAGTCGCACGCCCTGACTCCATGACTCCCGGTTCCGCAGAAGAATTGTTACAGTCTCAAGGGCGCTTCCGACTCCGTAGCCGTCATCAGCGGCACCGTAAGAGCAGACGGTGTCCCTTACGGGCGCCCAGGGGTAGCGGGAGTCGTAGTGCGCGACTATCAGCAGTCGGGCGTTTCCGGCGTTAGCGATGTCGGCGGGAGCCCAGTCGCCCACAATGTTCACCGCGTCGAACTTGTAGCCCTTGCCTTCGCTGTCGGGATAGGAATAGAGGGCGGGTTCGGTTCCGAGTTCGCGCAGGCGCGAAATCAGGTAATCCCGGACCTCATTTCTCTGTTCGGGGTGAATTATGGAGTGATGGTCGCTGGAAATGAATTTTATGTCCTTCTGTACCCTTTCGACGCTGAAACTGTCCTCGGTCTCCGGCCTTTCGGGAGGCATCGAAAACAATCCAAGCGAAACTGCAATGCTCATTGCGGCAAGGGAAGCGATAATCAAATACAGACCTGTCTTTTTCATAATCTTAGGGCCGGCTTTTTCGGTTTAGGCAGCCGACTCTGCAAAGATATCAAAAAAATACCTATATTAGCGGAGTTGCACAAATATCGTTAATATGGGAAAAGAAAGCTACAAATGGACATACTGTTCGCTCGGCAATGCAGTCAGGGTGAACGTTACCTCAGGTGAGGACATCGCCCACCTTGGAGAACTCGACCAGAAGATGTGGACGGTGCTCAGTTGTCCGACAAAGGGTCTGGAGTTTGACCATCGTACATTGGAACTGCTTGATACTGACAAGGATGGCAAAATCAGGGTGCCTGAGGTCGTTGCCGCTGCGCAGTGGCTCACATCGGTGATAAGGGACCGCGATTCGATACTCGCGGGGGCTGACACGCTGGCTCTTTCCAATATTGACGACAGCAATGCAGAGGGCGCCAGGCTGCTTTCGTCAGCCCGTCAGATACTTGCCAACCTCAAGTTGGACAAGCAGGAAATTTCCGTAAATGAAGCTTTGGACAGCACCGCCATCTTTGCAGGATCTGCCTTTAACGGAGACGGTGTGATCACCGCCCTGAGTACTGATGACGAGTCTCTCAAGTCGCTGATTGCCACCATCGCAGACAAGATGGGAGCAACTGCGGACCGGAGCGGGGAAAAGGGCGTGACTGCCGAAGCGGTAGAGGCATTCTATACTCAGGCGGGGCAGTATTGCTCCTGGAGCGATGCCTCCGCGGCGGACGGCGTGCTGCCTTTCGGATCGGACACTGCATCTGCAAGGGCCGCTGTCGAGGCCGTCAGGGAAAAGATTGCGGATTATTTCATCAGGTGTCGCCTCATTGCCTTTGACGAAGCCGTTTCCGCTGCCGTGGACGTTTCAGTTGACCGCATAGGCGCAGCCGGAGCCGGTACTCTCAGCGCCGCCACCGCCGAACTCGCTGCAAGTCCAATAGCCCGCCCGGGCAAGTCTGCCGTACTTCCTTACGATGCCATAAACCCTGCCTGGCAGGCAGCATTCGCCGCGCTTCGCGCTCAGGTGCTCGACAAGATGTATCCTGACGCAAAGGAAATTACTGAAGAACAGTGGCAGGCTGCCGTGGCCTCTTTTGCGGCATACGATGCCTGGGTGGCTTCCAAGCCGGCCGTTTCCGTCGAGGCTCTCGGAGCAGATGCGCTTAAGTCAATCCTGAAGGAGGACCGCAAGGCTGAACTGCTCGCTCTGGTGGAAAAGGACAAGGCCCTTGCCGCGGATGCCGCATCCATAGACGAGGTCGGCAAACTGCTCCTCTATTACAGGGACTTTGCTCGGTTGCTCCGTAACTATGTGCTGTTCAGTGACTTTTATTCGCGTGACGGCAAGACTCCGGCAGTATTCGAAGCGGGACAGCTATATATCGACAGGCGCTGCTGCAAGCTCTGTATAAGGGTAGAGGATATGGGCAAGCACGCTGATATGGCGGCCCAGAGCGGAATGTTCCTGATATACTGCAGCTGCACATCCAAGACCAAGGCTGCCACGATGAACATTGTTGCCGTTATGACGGACGGGGACATCACGAGCCTGCGTCCCGGAAAGAACGGAATTTTCTACGACCTGCAGGGCAACGATTGGGATGCCGTGATTACCAAGGTCGTCGATAATCCTGTCAGCATCAGGCAGGCATTTTGGAGCCCGTATCGCAAACTTGCGAACTTCATAACGGACAAAATCAACAAAAACGCCGCGCAGAAGGAGACCGACGCAACTTCCAAACTTCTTGCCGCAGCTGACAAACCTGCGCCGGCAACAGCAGGGCAGCCGTTCGACATCGCTAAGTTTGCCGGAATCACAGCCGCCCTGGGTATGGCTATTGGCGCCATCGGAGTCGCTGTCAGCTCGATTTTCAAAGGAATCTTCGCCCTTGCCTGGTGGCAGCTTCTCCTTGTGATCGTTGTCATACTTCTTCTCATTTCTGGCCCGTCCTGCTTCATTGCCTGGACAAAACTTCGCAAACGCAATCTTGGACCTCTGCTCAATGCTAACGGCTGGGCTATCAATTCCGTCCTCCTTGTCAACATTCTTTTTGGAAGCACACTCACCAGCGTGGCCAAATATCCGAAACTGCATCTTTCCGACCCTTATGCCAAGCGTACTCCAACCTGGCGCAAGTGGCTTTACGGCATATTAATTGTTGCTTTGCTTGGCGGCATTGCGGCGCTTTTCATATCTTCACGACGTTGCAAAACTGAAGACAATTCCGGAACCCCTGCAAGTGAGATTACCACTGAACCGGGTACCGGAATCGAAGGAGAAGCTGCAGAAATGCCTCAACAAGGTACTGAGCAGTGATTATTTTATGAGCGTACATAAACTTTTCTCTTCACAGGCCTCGACAGTAGGCCTGTTTTGCGATTGTTTCCCTCCGGTGATGGACGGGGTTGCGGTCTGTATGCAGAATTATGCCCACTGGCTGCAGCAGATGGTCGGTTCCGTGACGGTGGTCACGCCAAAGGTCAAGGGCGCGGACCGTTCGTCGCTTGACTACCGCGTAATCGATTTCTTCTCCGTCCCGGTTCCCGGTCGCCCGCCTTATGTGACGGGAATAGCTGAAATGGACCCCATATACCTGACCGAAATTCTCAAGACTCGTTTCAGGATAGTCCACGCCCATTGTCCGTTCGCCACCGGCCTGGCTGCCCAGCGCATTGCCAAGGTCCAGGGCATTCCGCTGGTTGCGACCTTCCACTCCAAATACAGGGACGACTTTTCCCGCTCGCTGCCAAAGGTGGCGGTCGATCTGGTCATAAAGGCTATAGTCGAATTCTACGAGAAAGCTGACCTCGTCTGGGTTCCGCAGGAGTCCGTCATCGACGTGATCCGCTCCTACGGCTACAAGGGAAAGGTGGAGGTGATGGACAACGGCTCCGACCTGGTTGCCGACTACCCGGAGAAGTACTTCGTCGAGGCGAGGCAGTCGCTGGGAATAGGGCCGGAAGAATTTGTCCTTCTCTTTGTGGGTCAGCATATTTGGGAAAAGAACCCGCGGCTGGTGATTGACGCGCTGGCGCTGATTCCGGACCAGAAGTTCAGAATGTATTTTGTGGGCGAGGGCTATGCAGCGAAGGAAATGCAGCAGCTCGTCAGCGAGAAGGGACTGGACGGGAAGGTGAGCTTCGTGGGCAGCATCAAGGATAGGGAGCAGATAAAGACTTATTATGCGGCCTCCGATCTTTTCCTGTTTCCGTCGTTGTATGACAATGCTCCTCTGGTGGTCAGGGAAGCGGCTGCGCTGCATACCCCGGCGGTGATGGCGAAGGGTTCGACGGCTGCCACGATATTGAAGGATGGCGAAAACGGCTTCCTGGTGGACAATGACCCGGAAAAGCTTGCCGGACTCGTAAAAGAATTGATTCACAACCCGGAAAGGGTGCACAGGGTAGGCGTGCAGGCCTCGAAGAGCATAGTGCGCTCCTGGGAGGATTGCGTGGGAGAGGCGCTCGACCGCTACAACGTGCTGCTCGCAAGCCGTGGCCTGCCTAAGATAGAAAGGCTGCCATAGATCGGTTTTTTCGTTGATGTATAGGCGATTATTTTGCTTTGAATCTTGCAGGGATAAAAAATAATGTATAAATTTGCACGCTTTTCCCATAGGGGCTGAAGCATTGACATTTTTTATAAACCAATTAAATTTTTTGCACGATGGCTGAATATCTTATGCCGGAGAAAAAGCAAGAGATTTTCGCGAAGTACGGGAAGTCTAATAAGGACACCGGCTCTCCTGAGAGTCAAGTTGCGTTATTTTCCTACCGTATCGCTCACCTTACCGAGCACGTGAAGAAGAACAAGAAGGACGTGGTTACCCGCCGTTCACTTCTCCGTCTCGTCGGTAAGAGACGTCAGGTTCTGGATTATCTCCAGAAAATTGATATTGAGAGATACAGAAAGATCGTCAAGGAGCTCGGTCTCCGTCGATAATCGGAATAGGGAATCCCGGGGATGGTACCCAGACGGTGCCATCCCTTTTTTGATGAAAGCAGTTTAAGGAAAACAATAATGAACATTATCAACAAGAAAATCGAGCTCGCGGATGGCCGCGTGATCGAAATCGAAACCGGAAAACTGGCCAAGCAGGCCGACGGTTCAGCTGTCGTGAAGATGGGTGGCACTATGCTTCTCGCCACCGTATGTGCAGCAAAGGAAGTAAAGGAGGGCACTGATTTTATGCCCCTTACAGTAGATTACAAGGAAAAATACTACTCAGCGGGCCGCTTCCCGGGCGGCTTTATGAAGAGAGAGGGTAAGTCTTCTGATTATGAGATACTTATCTCTCGTCTTATCGATCGTCCAATCCGTCCTCTCTGGCCGGATGACTTCCACCTCGAGGTATTTGTAAACGTAACCCTCATCTCCGCCGAGAAGGATATCCAGCCGGATGCGCTCGCCGGACTTGCAGCATCCTGCGCCCTCGCTACCAGCGACCTGCCTTTCGGAGGCCCTATTTCCGAGGTTCGCGTATGCCGCATCGGGGGCGAATTCGTCATCAACCCGACATTCTCCGAGATGAAGGAAGCCGATCTCGAACTTATGGTTGCCGCTACCGAGGAGAACATTATGATGGTTGAGGGCGAAATGAAGGAAGTGAGCGAGAGCGTGATGCTCGAGGCCATCAAGTTTGCCCACGAGGAAATCAAGCGTCACTGCCGCATTCAGAAGGAGCTTATGCACGAGCTCGGAACCGACGTAAACAAGCGCGACTATCCGCACGATGTCGAGGACGAGGAACTCAAAAAGGCAGTCGAGTCCTTCTGCTACGACAAGTGCTATGCCCTTGCCAAGTCATTCAAGTCAAAGCACGAACGCGAAGACGGCTTTACCGCCATCAAGGAAGAATTCCTCGCTACCATTCCTGAGGATCAGCTTGAGGAAAAGACTCCTCTTGTAGAGCGCTACTATCACAGCGTCGAGAAGGAGGCCATGCGCAATATGATCCTTGACGAGGGTGTGCGCCTTGACGGTCGTGTATGCGACCAGGTGCGTCCTATCTGGTGCGAGGTTGACTATCTGCCTTGCGCTCACGGTTCAGCGATCTTTACCCGTGGTGAAACTCAGTCACTTGCAACCGTTACCCTCGGAACCAAGATGGATATGAAGGAGACTGACGAGGTGCTCATCCAGGAGGATCAGCAGGTCGTGCTCCATTACAACTTCCCTCCATTCGCAACCGGCGATGCAAAGAGCCAGCGTGGTGTTGGCCGTCGCGAGATAGGTCACGGAAACCTCGCTCTCAGGGCTCTCAAGCCAGTCATTCCTGTAGCTCCGGAGAATCCTTACGCAGTGCGTATTGTCAGCGATATTCTTGAGTCAAACGGCTCATCATCAATGGCTTCCGTTTGCGGTGGATGTCTCGCTCTAATGGATGCCGGCGTGAAGATCAAGAAACCTGTTGCGGGTGTAGCCATGGGTCTTATCACTGATTCAGAGCGTCCAAATGACAGGTATGCAATCCTTACCGATATTCTTGGAGATGAGGACCATCTCGGAGATATGGACTTCAAGGTAACCGGTACCGCAGACGGTATCACTGCAACCCAGATGGACATCAAGGTTGACGGTCTCAGCTATGACGTTCTTGCCAAGGCACTCGAGCAGGCACGTCAGGGTCGTCTCCACATTATGGGAGAGATGATGAAGACCATCAGTGAGCCTCGCGAAGACTACAAGCCTTTCGTTCCTCGCATCGAGCAGATTCGCATTGCATCCGAGTTTATCGGAGCCGTTATCGGCAAGGGTGGCGAGACCATTCAGAAGATACAGAAGGAGACAGGTACTGTTATTACCATCACCGAGGAACCGCTTCCTGGCGGTGGCACCGAGGGTGTTGTTGACGTTGCATCCGACAACAAGGAAGCCATGCAGAAGGCTCTCGACTGGATCAAGGGCATATGCGCAGTACCTGAGGTTGGTGCCGTTTACCACGGAAAGGTTGTTAGCATTCTCGAATTTGGCGCATTCGTCGAGATTCTTCCTGGCAAGGAGGGACTTCTCCACGTCAGCGAGATTGCCTGGACCAAGACCGAGAAGGTTGAGGACGTCCTTTCTGTAGGACAGGAGGTTGATGTCAAACTCCTCGAGGTGGATGCCAAGACCGGTAAACTCCGTCTCTCGATGAGAGCTCTTACCGAGAAGCCTGAAGGCTACCGCGAGCCTGAGCGCCGTCCTCGTCCTGAGCGTTCAGACCGCCGCGACGACCGTCGTTCTGACCGTGGAGATCGTCGTTCCGACAGGGGAGACCGCCGTTCAGACCGCGGCGATGATCGCGGAGAGCGTTCTGACCGAAACGAAAGGGGTGAACGCCGTTTCGACCGTGGTGCTGACCGCAACGACCGCCGTTCCGGCCGCAACTTCGGACCGCGCAACGAGGCCCCGGCCCCTGCGGCAGATGACTTCAAAGAGCCAGTTGAAGAAATCTTCTAGGTTTTTTCAATTCCCCAGGCAATCGCCTGAATAAAAAATAATTACCCGATTCCGCATCGTCCGGAATCGGGTTTTGTCTGTTAATTATCAATTCCGGCATTTTTGAGTGCTGCCATCCAGTCTCCAAAACGCCCGTCAATACCCCTACAGATCAACTTTCGGCAGTTGTGCCAGAGATTTGGCAAGGTCCTCGTCTGTAGGGATGACGTCCGTCATCGTTCCGTCGTTGTATTGGGCGTAGGCCTTGAGGTCGAAATAGCCCGTGCCGGTAAGGCCAAATACTATGGTCTTTTCTTCTCCGGTTTCCTTGCATTTCAGAGCTTCATCTATTGCTACTCTGATGGCGTGGCTGCTTTCCGGTGCAGGAAGAGTGCCTTCCACACGTGCGAAAAGGGTGGCTGCTTCAAAAACGGAGGTCTGTTCGACCGCTCTTGCCTCGAAGTATCCGTCGTGATAGAGCTGCGACATGATGGTGCTCATTCCGTGGAATCTCAGTCCTCCCGCGTGATTGGCCGAAGGAATGAATTGGCTGCCAAGGGTGTACATCTTTGCCAGAGGGCATATCATTCCGGTGTCGCAGAAGTCGTATGCAAACTTGCCCCTTGTGAAACTTGGGCAGGATGCCGGTTCTACAGCAATCACCTTGTAGTCAGCTTCGCCCCTGAGAATCTCTCCGATGAACGGCGAAGCCAGTCCTCCTAGGTTCGAACCGCCGCCCGCGCAGCCGATGATGATGTCCGGCTTGATGTCATACTTGCGCAGCGCAGCCTGTGCTTCGAGTCCTATAATCGTCTGATGCAGAAGTACCTGGTTTAGCACGGAACCGAGCTCGTAACGGTATCCCTCCTGAGAAACGGCCGCTTCTACCGCCTCTGATATTGCGCAGCCGAGGCTGCCTGTCGTCTCAGGGAATTCTTCCAGAATCTTGCGTCCGACATTTGTGGTGTTGCTTGGAGACGGGGTGACCTTGGCTCCGTATGTGCGCATCACCTCGCGGCGGAACGGCTTCTGCTCGTATGAGCATTTAACCATATATACCTGACAGTCAAGCCCGAAGTATGAGCAGGCCATACTCAGCGCGGTGCCCCACTGGCCGGCGCCGGTTTCGGTCGTTACGCCTTTGAGACCCTGCTTCTTTGCATAATATGCCTGGGCTATGGCTGAGTTGAGCTTGTGGCTGCCGGATGTATTGTTGCCCTCGAATTTGTAATAGATCTTTGCAGGGGTGCCGAGTGCCTTTTCAAGGAAATATGCCCTTACAAGCGGCGACGGTCTGTACATCTTGTAGAAGCGTAACACTTCATCCGGAATGTCAACATATCGGGTGTCGTCGTCAAGTTCCTGACGGACAAGCTCTTTACAGAAGATAGGCTCAAGCTCTTCGGCCTTGAGCGGCTGAAGTGTACCAGGGTTGAGCAGCGGTGCGGGCTTGTTTTTCATATCCGCACGTACGTTGTACCATTGTGTAGGAATCTCGCTTTCTTCGAGATAAATTTTGTAAGGAATCTTCTTTTCCATAACAATAAAGGTAATTGATTTCCAAAAAATTTACCGGGGCCAGTCGCTTAGGACAGACCCCGGTATATGATACACGGATGAGGCACCCCTTACGACTGCTTGAGTTGTAACAGGCACCACCACCAGTATGACTTGTTCTGTAACATTGTAGGAGCAAATATCAATTAAATAAATTAAAAATCCAACACTTTTTTAAATTTTTTCAATTTGTCCCGTTTCGACCCGCAGAAGCAGTTTGAGGTCAAAGACAATTTTTCATAATCTAATCGGGGAAATGATTGATATTTTTGCTACATTTGTTTTTTGGAGTAAATGGATTTATGTACGATTAGTTAGTCAGATGCCTAAAAGAGTAGCAATACAAGGGTTTTGCGGCTGTTTCCACGAGGAAGCGGCGAGACTTTTCTATAAGGACGAGCCCATCAGCATTGTGGAATGTCCTACGTTTTCCGACCTCTACGAAAGACTGCAGGCCGGCAGCGCCGATGCCATCACAATGGCTATCGAAAATACAATTTCAGGTGGACTCCTGCCCAATTTCGAACTCCTACGCAAATGGGGCAAACGCATCAAGGGAGAGGTCTATCTGCGTATAGTACAGAACCTTATGGCCCTTCCCGGGCAGAAGGTGGAAGATCTCCGGGAGGTCCGGACTCACTATATGGCAATCAACCAGACGAGAGAATTTTTCAAATCCTATCCGGACATCGCCCTGGTCGAGTCGGAGGATACCGCTCTCAGTGCCGCTCAGGTGGC
>SFJA01000054.1 GCA_004556005.1 Bacteroidales bacterium
TATCAGCTCCGGGTAGTATTTCATAAAGAAAGTCAGCACCAGCATACGGATGTGCATACCGTCGTCATCGGCATCGGTCGCCACGATGATGTTGTTGTATCGGAGATTGCTGATGTCATCCTCGACTCCGAGCGCGGAAATGAGAAGATTGAGTTCCTCGTTTTCCGCCACTTTCCTGCGGCTTTCCTTATAGCAGTTGATCGGCTTGCCCCTGAGACTGAATACTGCCTGATAATCAGCGTTTCTCGCCCTTGTGATGGTTCCGCTCGCCGAGTCTCCCTCGGTAATGAAAATGCTTGAACGGTCAATGTCGTCGCTGGTCTTTTCCGTACGCTTGTCATTGAAATGCCTCAGGCAGTCGCGCAGCCAGTCGCGCAGCTTCCGGTTATAGACATTGGCCCTCTTGTTGCGCTCCCTGGTCTTTTTCTGTATGACCGAAATCTCCTCTCTCTCCTTCTGGCTGTCCTTGATCTTCTCCTCGATGACAGGTACTATGTCAGAATGAATATGGAGGTAATTGTCCAGGTTCTTGGACACGAAGTCGTTGATGAATGCCCTGATAGTCGGTCCGTGCTCCAGTCCCATTGTCCCGTCCGGCTGCTTCACCTGCTTTTCCCAGGTATAGACGCTGCTGAGCTTCACCTTGGTCTGCGCCTCGAAGTTAGGTTCCTGAATCTGAACGCTGATCGCGCCGACTATGCCCATGCGGCAGTCCTCCGGGGCGTAGTTTTTCTTGAAGAATTCTTTCAGGGTCTTGGCAACCGCCTCCCTGTAGGCCGCGAGATGGGTGCCTCCGTCGCGGGTGTTCTGGCCGTTGACAAACGAGCTGATGTTTTCGCCGTAGGAGTTGCCGTGGGTGAGAACTATCTCAATGTCATCGCCTTCCAGATGGATAGGCGGGTAGAGCGGAGTCTCGCTGATGTTTTCGTTCACGAGGTCCAGCAATCCGTTTTCGGACTTGTATGGGGTGCCGTTGAGAACAAGTGTAAGACCCTTCTTGAGGTAAGAATAGTTCTTGACCATAGTCTCGACAAAGTCGAGATTGAAGCTGTACTTGCCGAACATCACCTCGTCAGGGAAGAATTCTACGAGAGTGCCGTTCTTCTCCTTCGTCTCTGAGCTGCCTTCCTCGACAAGTTCTCCCTGCCTGAACCTCGCCCAGGCGCAGTTTCCGTCGCGGTACGAGCAGACGTAAAAGTCGAACGAAAGGGCATTGACGGCCTTTGTACCGACACCGTTGAGACCTACCGCCTTCTGGAAAGCCTTGTCGTCGAATTTGCCTCCTGTGTTGAGTATGCTGACCGCCTTGACTACCGAACCGAGAGGTATGCCTCGTCCGAAGTCGCGTACCTTTACGTGGTTGTCCTGGATGTCAATCTGGACCTGCTTTCCGAATCCCATTGCATACTCGTCAATGGAGTTGTCAATTATCTCCTTGAGCAGCACATAGATACCATCGCTTGGATTGCTGCCGTCGCCCAATCTGCCAATATACATTCCAGGGCGGCGGCGTATGTGCTGTACGCCTTCCAGGGTCTGTATGTTGTCGTCGTTGTAATTTATTGTCTGAGCCATTGTTGTTTATTTGCCGACTACGCCCTTGAGATGAAGGGCGACAGGTTTGTTGTAATTTGAAAAGTACACCTTGATGGTCTTGTCAAAAGGATAAGGCCCGTCCTGATTGTTGTAACTTGCCTTAATCGTTCCGCTTTCGCCCGGCTTGATCTCCGTCTGGGTCCACTCTATGCCCGTGCAGCTGCAAGTCGATACCACCGTGAGTATATACATGGGCTCTTCTCCTATGTTGGTTACGGTAAAACTGCACTCGAGCGCGCCGTCCTTCATCCTGACCTTGCCAAAATCGTGAACGGTCCTGTCTATGCGGACAACTTTCCCAAAATCGGCTCCATACACGGCTGAAAGACCTGCAAAGCACAACAGTAAAGTCAAAACATACCTTCTCATACTTGCAAAGTTACTACAATTTTTCGGAAATATTGAGTTTCTTTATGAGGCAAAAACTTTGGATATTCAAATTATCGCACTAAATTTGTAGATGCAAAAAGCATATACATTTTAATTTTTAATAACTATGGCTTACAAAATTTCAGCTGACATCTGCGTCGCTTGCGGAACCTGCCAGGGAGAATGCCTCTCTCCTGCAGAATAATCAATGGCACAACAATTGAGCCCGCTTCAAGCAGCGAATCATCGATTTACGATTCCCTTGTCTGAAGCGGGAATTGTTATCGTATGAACATATACAAGATATTGACAAAATGGATGGGCTGGACTCCCGATTCGGGAGCTGCACCCGAGCGCGTCTGTGTCATTCTCGGCGTGCCTCATACCAGCATTCTCGACTTCTTCATTGCGTACCTCTATTATCGAGGCACCGGCCATATAGCCCACATAATGGTCAAGAAAGAATTCTTCTTCTGGCCAATCAAGGGCCTTCTGCGCAAGCTCGGCTGCATTCCGGTTGACCGCTCCAACGGGGCTGCCGTCATCCGCAGCGTAATCGCCGAGGCGGAAAAGACGGAGGGCGAATTCCATATCTGCATCGCGCCGGAGGGCACGCGCAAGCCGGTCAAGAAGTGGAAGATGGGCTATCACGCCATAGCTAAGGCTCTCGACTGTCCCGTTTATCTGGGCTATTTCGACTGGGGGACAAAGCACGTCAGCATAGGGGAGAAGTTCCCGCTGACAGACGATGCCCGCGCCGATACCGATGCCATCCAGAAAAAATACGAGGAAATGGGACTGGTCGGCCGCCATCCGGAGAATTATCGCACGCACTGATGCCGGCGTCTGCCGTTTCGGGCGCTTTTGTTTGACAATTCTTCGTTTCCGGTTGGAAATCAGAGAAATAATTCCTATATTTGCAGCCCCTTATGAAAAAGGGGCTTTATTTAACAATTACAAATTAAACACAAATGCTTAAACAGTACGAAACCGTTTTCATTGCAACTCCCGTTTTGTCTGAAGCTCAGATGAAGGAAGCGGTTGCCAAGTACGTTAATCTCATCAAGTCAAACGGCGGTGAGATTGTGTACGAAGAGGATTGGGGGCTCAAGCAGCTTGCGTACCCGATCCAGCACAAGACATCAGGATTTTACTACCTGATCGAGTTCAAGGCTGATCCTCAGTTCATCAACACACTTGAGGTACAGTATCATCGCGATGAGCGTATCATCCGCTACATCACCGTAGCTCTTGACAAGCACGCCGTTGCATATGCAGAGCATCGTCGTCAGATGCGCGCCGCAAAGGCAGCCGCACCTGCAGTTGAACCTAAAGCAGCAGAGGAGGAATAAAAAATGGCCAGCATCGAAAACAACGAAATCCGTTATCTGAACCCTCCTACCGTAGAGGTTCGCAAGAAGAAGTATTGCCGTTTCAAGAAGGCAGGCATCAAGTACGTTGATTACAAGGATCCTGTGTTCCTCAAGAAGTTCCTCAACGAGCAGGGCAAGATTCTCCCTCGCCGCATCACCGGAACCTCTCTCAAGTTCCAGCGCAAGGTCGCTCAGGCAATCAAGCGTGCGCGTTCACTCGCTCTCCTTCCATATGTTACTGACCTCCTTAAATAATTGAAGCGTTATGAAGATTATACTTAAGAAAGATGTAGCCAATCTCGGCGATGCAGGCGAGATTGTAGAAGTAAAGACCGGTTACGCTCTCAATTATCTCGTTCCTCAGGGCTTCGCCACAGTCGGAACCCCTTCTGCCATCAAGCAGCACGAGGAGACCATACGTCAGAGAGCACACAAGGAGGCAAAGATGGTTGCAGAGGCACAGGCCCGCGCAGCACAGCTTTCTGCTACTCCTGTTGAGGTTGTCGTTAAGGTTGGCGAAAACGGAAAGCTCTATGGTTCCGTTACCGCAGCTCAGGTTGCAGCAGCACTCGTAGAGAAAGGATTCGAGCTCGACAAGAAAAACGTTACCGTTCCGGAAATCAAGGAAGTCGGTGAATACGAGGCTCAGATCAAGTGCTACAAGGGTGTATTTGCTACCGTAAAGGTAAATGTGGTTGCTGAGTAATCAGCCCGCCGCCAAACAGTTGAAAAACTGATAATCCAAATATTGCGACCAGTAAGAAATTGCTGGTCGCTTTTTTTTTGTATGACGCTCTGAGTCTGGCGGCACTTAAGCACAAACCGGCCCAGACAATGCAACTTAAACTATCTCAAAACAAATTCGGCGCTTTTGCGACTTGAATCACCGGCATAGAACTCAATCCTGACCCTTCGACCGCTTACCTTCATCTTGTAGGAACCGGCCGCATCGGAAAGAATATAACGCTTGACACCCGGACGATACTGCTCAAAAAGCTCAAATGCCGAAGGATCCATCTTCGCCGAGTTATCCTTCAGAACATAATCGGCACGATAATTCTCAGACCCCTCAGTCTCTACCTCATAGACACCCCTCTCAGGCTTGCTCCACACGCTGCTCACCGTCATCTGCGTAATCCGACCGCCATCACCGTACCAGTCAATCATTTCCGTTACGTGAGTATGACCGCAGATCACAATCGTATTACGCTGCGCAAATTCTCTCCTGAAATGCAATCTCGCTTCGTTCTGCCCCGGCTTGTTCCTCCCGTGAAAGAACCACCTGTTCCCACCGTTTATCGGAAGCACCGGACCGTGACTCAGAATGAAGGTGTTACGAGCATCCCTGCTATCATCCAACAACCTGTCAATCAGCGCATCATCAGGCTTGTTAAAGTCCATGACTATATAAACGTCATCGCCCACTTCAAAAGAAAAAGTACTGCCATCAATCACCTTGCCCAACTCCCGCGACAACAACTCGGGCATAAACTCCAGATACGCCTTCCGCGCTCCCGTACCCCTCATATCGTGATTACCAATAACGCTGACTAAAGGGACAGGAGACAATTCTTCCTTGATCCTCGCAACTGCATCGCTGAGCATTTTCTTGTGAATCAACGGATTGCCACAATCGCCCTGAATCAGGTCCCCCGCCTGCAGCACCATCTTCGTCTGCTCGTCGACCAGACAGCCGGCACGCTTTAGCATACGTGGACAACGCTCCTTCCACATCTCCCCGTTCCGGACAAATTCTTTCCTGTGCCTCTCCAGCCGAGCGAGGTCCTCCTCGGTATATTCGCTATGGTAAACGCTTTCCGGCGCGACGTCAAAATGCGTATCGCCCAGAAGTATCATATTGTAATCCCTGTCAGCCTTTTTGGCAAAGAGCGGGTTCGATGCACCCCCAAGTGCAAGTCCCGCCAAAGCTGCCGCCGATGAAGCAAGAAACTCTCGTCTATCCATAGTCACAATATTTTGATATACAAATATAACCAAAATATATGACTTCTTGATGCATTGCATTGTGACAAATTGTCGCGGCATATCTTTTGGATATGCTGACCTTATAAATCATTGATTATGAAACAGTTTTCTACTTTTTTCAAAGCACTTGCCCTTACGCTTGCCGTAGCGGGCATATATGTTACGGACAATGCTTCCGCCTGTACGGGTATCTCTTTTACGGCTGCCGACGGCAGTCAGACCATGGCCCGCTCCATAGAATGGGCAAAAGGACGACTTGAGAGCCACTATGTCGTTGTACCACGCGGACACAAGTTCCAGTCCCTCACGCCGGAAGGCAAGAACGGAATGACTTACGATGCCAAATACGGCTTTGTCGGAGTCAGGGTCACCTTTGACGACCTGATTGTCGAAGGCCTCAACGAAAAGGGCCTCAGTGCCGGACTGTTCTTCTTCCCGGACTTCGGATCCTATGCCGAATTTGACAACACCCAGCTCCAAAAGACGCTCTGCGACTTCCAGCTCGTCAGCTGGACGCTCGCCAACTTCGAAACGGTGGACCAGTTTCTGGAACAATTCTCCAAGATTACAATCACCGGCCTCGACCCGCGTGCGGGAGCGGTGCACTGGCGGGTTGCGGACTGCAGCGGCAGGCAGATAGTGGTCGAGATAATCGGGGGACAGGCGCACGTTTACGACAATCCTGTCGGAGTGTTGACCAATGCTCCTGACTTCCAATGGCATCTGACCAATCTCGGAAACTATGTCAACCTGCTTCCGGGCAGCGGAGAGTCAAAGGCATTTGCTTCAGTTTCAGACAAGATCCAGGTCAAGCCGCTCAGCGGAGGCAGCGGAATGCTGGGGCTTCCGGGAGACCCTTCTTCTCCGTCAAGATTCGTAAGGATAGCGGTTTACAAGGCTACTGCTCCGGTTCCTGCCGATGCTTATGCTGCAATGCTTCAGTCTTTCAAGATTCTCGAATCGCTTGTGATTCCAATCGGGGCCGTGGTTGACGTGAACACCGGCAATCCTGATGCCCTCATCACTTCAACGCAGTTCACTACAGCGAGCGATATGCAGGGAAGGAAGTTCTATTTCAGGACTATGGACAACTCCCGCATACGCTGTCTGGACCTCAACAAGATTGATTTTGACAAGGTAAAATACCGTTCAGTCGCTTTGGACGAAAAGCCTGAGCAGATTGAAGTACTTAAGATAAAATAATTGTCAATACGAGATTTTGACTTATTTTTGCAGTGAGAGCAGCTGAAGGCAGGTGGCCGCAGCGCTCTCGCTGTATTGTTAAAAGAAGCTAATAATTTGAGAATATGAACATTTGGATTATTATGATTGCTGTCATGGTCCTTTCGATGATCATTCAGCGTACTCTTCAAAGCCGTTTCGACAAGTATTCGCAGGTGCCGACGCCCGGCAATATGACAGGTGCCGACGTTGCCAGAAAGATGCTTGCCGACAACGGAATCTATGACGTCAAGGTTGATTGCGTTCCGGGGCGTCTCACCGACCATTATGATCCTTCGCGCAAGGTGATTAATCTCAGTGAGGCCGTGTATGGAAGCGCCAGCATCGCAGCGGCTGCCGTTGCAGCTCACGAAACAGGTCACGCCCTTCAGCACGCAAAGGGCTATGCTCCGCTTAAAATGCGCTCTGCGCTTGTTCCTGTGGTCAATTTTGCCAACTCGGCAGTGTCCTGGGTTTTCCTTGCAGGATGTCTGCTGCTACAGTTTACCAACAAGGTGCTCTGGCTTGGCATAATTCTTTTTGCAATGACGACCCTTTTCAGTTTCATTACCCTGCCCGTGGAGATCAATGCCAGCAGAAGGGCCGTCGCCTGGCTGGGTAACTCCGGAATAGCAGATGCTCAAACCAAGCCAATGGCCGCCGATGCATTAAAATGGGCGGCATATACTTACGTAATTGCCGCCCTTGGCTCACTTGCCACTTTGCTGTATTATATTTCCATTGCTTCCAGCAACAGAAGATAATGCATTTTCCGGATTATTCCGGACGCATAACCACCTCAACGCGATTGCCTGATGAGAGGAACTCGAGGGCAGTCGCTTTTATCGTTTCAGGAGTCAGCTCCTTGACTGCCTTTTCGTATTCGGCGATATGGTCGGAACCGAAGAGTGTATATTCACGGATCCAGCTTGACCAGTTGCTAATCTTTTCCATCTGTTCAGGAATGCTCTTTTCCATATTCTTGATGGTCTTTTCAAACATCTCAGGACTTGGACCGTTCTCGGCGATTCCCCTGAGACCTTCGTCCACGAGAGCTCTGAGCTTGTCAGCAGCCTCCGGGTTGGTCTCGAATGCAACGTTCAACACGCTGCCGCTGAATGGCTCACGGTTGGTGTTTGCATAGACGCTTGCTCCGTAGGTGCCTCCCTGGTCCTCGCGCAGGGTCTCAGTATAAAGCATATTAAGTATGTATGCAAGGGCATCCGCATTGGTCTCGAGAGCGTAGCTGTACTCCCTGTTGATCTTGTAGAAACGAATGTCGGTCACCTTAGGAGTGTTCATCGCAGTCTTGAAGTCATCGATATGCTCTCCGTCCACGAACCAGTCGTTCCTGTCGATGATTTCGCTTGCTTTCTTGCCCTTAGGAATGGATCCGAGGTATTTTGCCGCAAGAGCCTTTCCTTCCTCAAGGTCAAAGTCTCCACAGATGATTGCAACTGCACCGGCAGCATCATTGAACATTGACCTGTAAACCCTCTCGAGGGTCTCGAGACTTGCGTTGGCAAGGGTTTCGTCATTGATGAGGGTACGTCTGCCGTTGCCGAATGCAGCCTTGTAGAAGTGGTCCTGGAGAGCATAGTTTGGATTGGTCTTGAGATTAGGCAGGACGGCCTGGATCTGCTTGATTGCCTGATTGTATTCGTCCTGATCGAAACGAGGATCGGTGAAGGTCAGGTAAACGAGCTGCATTGCCGTCTCGAAGTCCTTCCTGCCCGATTCGGCGGATATGCCGTGGGTAAGCTCGTTGATGTAAGGGGATGCGGATACCTTCTTGCCTGCAAGCATCTTCTTGAGAGTCTTGAGGTTGAAATTGGAAACGCCTGCACAGCTGTTGAACTGTGCCCAGATATTGTCTTCGAATGAAGCTATGTCGCTGTCATCGATGAGAGTCCTTCCTCCGCGTTTGAACACGTCGATGATGATCCTGTCCTGATCCTTGTTGCTTGTCGCAAGGATGACCTTCATTCCGTTGCCGAGGGTAAGCAGGGTGCTCTCATAAATGTAAGGGCGGCTCTTCTTGATCTTGCTTCCCTTGAGACGTGACTTGTCGAGAAGTTCGCTCGGGATTTCCTCGCCGCTGTTGCTTTCCACCTGCAATTCGCTTACCTTTGCGATGATGTCAAGCACTTCCTTCTCTGTAGGAGTCTTTGCGCTTGAAGGACCTGAGTAGAGAACGACCAGGTTCTCGTCGGTAATCACCTGAGGAATGAGCTGGTTGATGACATCTGCAGTGATGTTCGGAAGGATCATCTGCACCAGCTGAAGTTCCGTCTCAGGGTCAAGAAGCGTCTGGTTGTCAAAGAAGTGTGAAATGATAGGCATCACAAATTCGCTGTTGCTTCTGGTAGCAGCGGATTTTGCTTTTGACTCGTAGTATGAAATAAGGTCGCTCTTGGCGCGCTCTAGTTCGGAATCGCTTATGCCGTAAAGCTTGAGTTTCTTTGCCTCGATGAGCAGGGTCTCGAGAGTTTTAGCGTCATTCCCGTTGTCAAATGAAGCATTGAGGTCGAAAATGTCTGAAGTCTCACAGATTTTTCCCGAGAAAGCGGATGCGCTGACGAAAGGTGAGCTTGCGCTGCTAGTTGCAAAGATCCATTACGATGCCGACCTGGGTGTTTGCCAGAATCTCAGGGAGACGCTCGCGCTTCCAGATGAGTTCGTACTCGAGTGAATTGGCTTCGGGATCGGTAATGATGCCGATGATAGGCTCCTTGTTGGCAGGAATGACGTGCACATCCTTCTGCTTAGGGTCAACTGTGGCGGGGATGTCGGCAAAAGTGCTCTTGATTTTTGCTTCAACCTCGTCTACGTCAATGTCTCCAATCACGATAAGAGCCTGCATATCAGGACGATACCAAGTCTTGTAGAAATTTTTGAGGCTCTCCGGCTTGAAGGTCTTGAGGTTTTCCTCACTGCCGATGATGGTGCATCCGGCATACTTGCTGTCGCCAAATAGATATGGCTTCGTGGCAACGTTGATGCGCCATCCTGCATTGTCGCGGCTGCGCTTCTCCTCAAGAATGACTCCGCGTTCCTTTTCGATCTCCACGGGGTCGCAGGTGACGAAGTGCGAATAGTCGTGCATAATGAGCAGACAGGTATCGACAACCGTAGGCCTGATAAGCGGAATGTTGTTGAGCAGGTATATGGTCTGCTCTACTCCCGTGCTTGCGTTAACGTTGCCGCCGAAACTTGCTCCAATGCTTTCGAGCCAGTTCAGTATGCCTTTTTCCGGGAAATTCTTGGTTCCGTTGAAGCACATATGCTCAAGGAAGTGCGCAAGTCCGTCCTGGTCAGGGGTTTCCTGGATAGCGCCGACATTGGTGGCAAGGTAAAATTCAGCCCTGTCAGCCGGTTTTTCGTTGTGCCTGATGAAATAGGTCAGGCCGTTTTCCAGTTTTCCGGTTCTGATCGAAGGGTCAATGGGCAGTTGCTCGGGCATCTGCTGACCCCAACTCAATGTTGCGGCGAGAAGTCCTGCCACAAGAAATAGAAATTTTTTCATGTTTAAAATGTTTTGAACCTGCAAGTTACTAATTTTTGCTCCAAAGTACAAGAAGTTTTGCTACATTTGCTTGCAAATTGCGTATAATCTGCTTTTTCAGCACGGGATATGCAGTTAAAGGTTAGTTATTAAGTGTAGTGTTTATGTTTGAAGATTTTAGACTGAGGGTTTTTGTAACCGTCGCGGAATGCGGTAGCTTCACCGAGTCTGCCAAGATTCTGGGCATAAGCCAACCGGCTGTCAGCCAGAACATTTCTGCCCTTGAAACTGCAATGGGCGACTCTCTCTTCGTCCGTTCCTATGCTTCCGTTTCACTGACGGATGCAGGTCGGATTGTCTATGACTTTGCCAAACGCATCCTTTCCCTGTATGCCCATCTGGATGCGGTACAGGTTAAAAAAACAGAAACACCGGAAAGTCCGGTGCTTCTGAAACTTAATGGGTCATCCGATGCGCAGGTCTCCGTATTTGACGGAGAGATACGCATCAAGATGCTCTGATTATTTCTTCTCTGCAAGACGCTTGTAAGTGTCGAGACGGAGCTTTGCAAACTCTTCTGTCTTCTGAAGCAGTTCCTGGGCGCTGTCCGGGAACAGTTTCTGGAGAGAAGCGAAACGCACTTCACCCTTGAGGAAGTCCTGGAACTTGCTCCAGTCCGGTTCCTTGCTGTCGAGAGAGAATGGATTCTTTCCCTGCTCTTCGAGCATAGGGTTGTAACGGTAAAGATGCCAGTAGCCACATTCTACGGCGAGCTTTTCCTCCTTCTGGCTCAATCCCATACCTGCCTTGAGTCCGTGGTTGATACAAGGTGAGTAAGCGATGATGAGTGAAGGTCCGTCATAAGCTTCGGCCTCCCTGATAGCATTCATATACTGAACCGGGCTTGCTCCCATAGCCACCTGGGCAACGTAAACATAGCCGTAGCTCATAGCCATCATTCCGAGGTCCTTCTTGCGAATCTTCTTTCCAGAAGCGGCAAATTTGGCAATGGCGCCCGCAGGGGTTGCCTTTGATGACTGTCCGCCGGTGTTGGAATATACCTCGGTGTCGAGAACGAGAATGTTGACGTTTTCGCCAGATGCGAGCACGTGATCGAGTCCGCCGTAGCCGATGTCATAGCTTGCACCGTCTCCGCCGATAATCCACTGGCTGCGTGCCGGGATGTACTGCTTGAGAGCGAGAATGCTCTTGCAGGTCTCGCAGCCGCAAGCCTCCATCATAGGAACGAGCTCATCGCTGATCTGCCTTGTTACGGCATAGTCTCCTCGGTTCTCGAGCCACTTGGTAAACAGCGCCTTCATCTCATCGCTGCAGCAATCGCAGCTGAGACCCTTGGTCATAAGCCGGGCGACGGTGTCGCGCATACGCTCGCTTCCGAGATGCATACCGAGACCAAATTCGCAGAAGTCCTCGAAGAGAGAATTTTGCCATGCCGGTCCGCGTCCCTTTGCGTCGGTGCAGTAAGGTGATGCCGGGAAGGATGCTCCGTAGATCGAAGAGCAGCCGGTAGCGTTGGCAATCATCATATGGTCACCGAAGAGCTGGGTGATGTTCTTGATATACGGAGTCTCGCCGCAACCGGCGCAGGCGCCGGAGAATTCGAACAGAGGCTGGGCGAACTGAGCGTTCTTCATATTCGACTTAGGGTCGAACATCTTCTTGTATCCGACCTTGGTATTGAGGTAGTCGAAATTGGCCTGTTCTGCAATATTGTCAAGGTATGACTCCATTGCAAGCGCCTTGTCCTTGGCAAGACAAACGTCAACGCAGTTGCCGCAACCGGTACAGTCTGCAACAGAAACCGAAATTGCGAACTTGTATCCCTTGAGCGTTGCCTTTCCGTCGGCGAGCTTGAGACCTGCTGGAACTGCGGCTGCCTCGTCCTCGGTGAGGATGAACGGACGGATGGCTGCGTGAGGGCAGACAAAAGCGCAGGTGTTGCACTGGATACACTTCGAAGGATCCCAAACCGGAACGTTGACGGCAACTCCGCGCTTCTCATAAGCGGCGGTTCCGGCAGGCATCGTTCCGTCAAGATATGGCATGAATGCGCTTACAGGCAGGGAGTCTCCGCACTGGGCGTTGACAACGTCTGCAACGTCCTTGACGAATGACGGAGCGAGCCTGTCGGCGTTAGGCGTAGAGAACCTGGCGTTGATCTCAGCCCACTCGGCCGGAACCTCGACCTTGACGTATTCGCCTCCGCGGTCGATGGCTGCGTAGTTCATGTTGACCACGTTTTCGCCCTTCTTGCCGTAAGACTTGAGGGCGGCGTCCTTCATGTACTTAACTGCATCCTCGACAGGGATGATGCCGGTGATGCGGAAGAATGCGCTCTGAAGTATGGTGTTGGTACGTCCGCCGAGACCTATTTCAGCGGCAATCTTGGTCGCGTTGATGATGTAGAGGTTGATGTGCTTGCGTCCGATGACTGCCTTTGCGTGGTCAGGAATGCGTTCGAGAGTCTCCTTCTCGTCCCAGAGGGAGTTGAGCAGGAGCGAACCACCGTCCTTGATACCCTTGAGCACGTCGTATTTCTCGAGATATGAAGGAACGTGGCAGGCAACGAAGTCTGGGGTGCTGACAAGATATGGCGCCTTGATAGGTTCCTTTCCGAAACGCAGGTGTGAACAGGTGTAACCGCCTGACTTCTTGGAGTCATAGTCGAAATAAGCCTGGCTGTAGAGTTCGGTGTGAGAACCGATGATCTTGATGGTGTTCTTGTTGGCGCCCACGGTACCGTCGGAACCCAGACCGTAGAACTTGCACTCGGTGGTACCCTTCTTGACGATGCTGACCTCGGCCTTTACAGGGAGGCTCCTGAAGGTTACGTCATCGGTGATGCCGATGGTAAATCCGTCCTTAGGCTCTTTGCGGTCGAGATTGTCAAATACGGCGATGATCTGTGCCGGAGTCGTGTCCTTTGAAGAAAGTCCGTAGCGTCCGCCGACAACCAGAGGGGCGTTTGACTGACCCTGGTAGAGAGCCTTGACGTCGAGGAAGAGAGGCTCTCCGAGAGAACCCGGCTCCTTGGTCCTGTCGAGCACGGCAATCTTCTTGACGCTCTTAGGGATAACCTTGAGGAAGTATTTTGCAGAGAACGGACGGTAGAGGTGAACCGTAACCACACCGTACTTGCGGCCGCGGCTTGCAAGATAATCCACTGTTTCCTTGATGGTCTCGGTAACTGAACCCATCGCGATGATGATGTTCTCGGCGTCCTTGTCTCCATAGTACTCGAAAGGACGGTACTGGCGTCCGGTAAGCTCGCTGATTTCACCCATATAGCGTGCAACGATATCGGGAACTGCATCGTATGCCTGGTTGCGGGCTTCCACTGCCTGGAAATAAACGTCTCCGTTCTGGGCGGTTCCCCTGGTTACAGGAGCTTCCGGGTTGAGCGCGCGTGCGCGGAAATTCTCCAGCGACTTGGTGCTGACCATTGACTTGAGGTCTTCCTCATCTATGAGTTCGATTTTCTGGATTTCGTGTGATGTGCGGAATCCGTCAAAGAAATGGAGGAAAGGAATGCTGCTCTTGATTGCGGAAAGATGGGCGACGGCCGCCATGTCCTGGGCTTCCTGAACGGAGCCTGAAGCGAGCATTGCAAATCCTGTCTGGCGGCAGGCCATTACGTCCTGGTGATCGCCGAAGATTGAAAGTGCGTGTGATGCGAGCGCGCGGGCAGAAACGTGAAAGACTGCAGGAAGCATCTCACCTGCAATCTTATACATATTCGGAATCATCAGCAGGAGACCCTGTGATGCCGTGTATGTCGTCGTAAGTGCACCGGCTTGAAGAGAACCGTGGACTGCGCCTGCCGCACCGGCTTCGCTCTGCATTTCGGTGACCTTCACGGTCTCGCCCCAGAGGTTCTTTTTGCCGTGGGCAGCCCATTCGTCAACGTTCTCGGCCATTGTCGATGACGGTGTGATAGGGTAAATGGCCGCGTGCTCGCTGAACAAATATGCGATGTTGGAAGCGGCCTGGTTACCGTCACAGGTAATGAATTTTTTTTCTTTAGCCATAACTTATAGTAGTTTTGTTGAAATTCGCATCTGCAAATATAGTAAATTATATCGGCACTTGTCGGAAAAATGACTATATTTGTAAATGTTGAAATTGATTTTTTACTATGGATATCGAACTTAAGCAGGGGTGCAGATACTCCCTCCTCGTTCCCACAAGCATGGGTCTGAGAGTAACGCCGGAAAGCGGTCAGCCGGTACATAGCAGCGACTTGTTCCATCTGCAGGCGACAAGCGCGGAAACCAACGTGGCAAGTATTTCTTCATATCTCGGATTGAAGGTCAAGGTGCTTACCGCATTTGTACAGGGAAGCCCTTTCGCTGCATTCATCAAGTCCAATCTCCGTGCCAGAGGAATGGATTTTGAGGGCCCTGAAGTTCCTCAAGGAGGTCCGTGGGGCTACAGACACCAGATCAACATTGCCGATAGCGGATACGGTTCACGCGGCCCTCGCGTATGGAATGATCGTGCCGGAGAGGTCGGCCGTCTGCTCGACGTCGCAGACTTTGACCTTGAAAGGATATTCGGCGAAGAAGGAGTGCAGATCGTTCATCTTTCCGGACTTATCGCAGCGCTCAGCCCCCAGACCAGCCGTTTTTGCCTTGAAATTGCCCGTGCGGCCAAAAAGTACGGCACGCGCATAAGCTTCGACCTCAACTACAGGGCTTCATTCTGGAAGGGCCGCGAGCAGGAACTTCACGACGTTTTTGCCGAAATCTGCAGCATCTCCGACATCCTTATAGGAAATGAGGAAGACTTCCAGCTTTGCCTCGGAATCGAAGGTCCGGAAGCGGGAGGAAAGGACATAGCGTCCAAAATAGATGCTTTCAAGGATATGATTGGCAGGGTTAAGGCAAGCTATCCTAACGCCAGGGTATTTGCCACGACGCTGCGTGAGGTCAACAACACCAACAGTCACAACTGGGGTGCAATCATGCTTGCCGGAGACGAATGGCACACCGTAATGCCGAGAGAGATACACGTCCTTGACCGCATAGGCGGCGGCGACGGCTTTGTCGGAGGTATGCTCTATGCCATACTCAAGGGCTGGGACAGCGAGAAGTGGATACAGTTCGGATGGGCGAGCGGTGCTCTTGCGACCACCTTCCTCACCGACTATGCACAGCCTGCAGACGAAGACCAGGTTTGGAGTATATGGCAGGGTAACGCCCGCGTAAAGAGATAGTTATGCTATACTACGCAAGAGGTTCGGAAACGGACTGCATCAGCCCTGAAGAGGTAAGGGCCGCCCTCAAGGAAGTATTTGATTCTCTTGGTGTCCGCAAGCGTGTCCTTGCAATTCCGCCTGACTTTACCAGACTCAACTCCTACGCCGGACCCATTACCGAAATGGTCTATGACTATTACGGGCCTGCGCTTACAGACGTGATGCCGGCTCTCGGCACCCATACCGCAATGCCCGAGCATCAGCTGCGGGAGATGTTCGGCCACGTGCCTCTCGACCTTTTCCGCGTACACGACTGGCGCAACGATGTCGTGACCGTGGGCGAGGTGCCGGCCTCCTATGTCAAGGAAGTATCTGAAGGCAAGCTGGACTACAGCGTACCTGCCCAGGTCAACAAGCTCCTTCTGGATCCTTCGTTTGACCTCATACTCTCCATTGGCCAGGTCGTTCCCCACGAGGTCATCGGTATGGCCAACTACACCAAGAACATTTTCGTAGGTGTAGGTGGCAGCGAAGGTATCAACAAGAGCCATTATCTGGGAGCTACCTACGGAATGGAGCGCATTATGGGCAGGGCGGACAGTCCAGTCAGGGCGGTGCTCGAGTACGCAAGGCAGAATTTCATCAAGGACCTTCCTATCATCTATATACAGACGGTTCTCGCCAAGAACGAAAGCACCGGAAAGATGGAACTGCGCGGACTTTTCATCGGAGACGATTTTGAATGCTTCCGCCGTGCGTCCGAGCTCTCGCTCAAGGTCAACTTCATAATGGTAGAAAAGCCCATACGCAAGTGCCTGGTGTATCTCGACCCGGCCGAATTCAAAAGCACCTGGCTCGGGAACAAGGCGGTTTACCGCACCAGGATGGCGATTGCGGACGGCGGCTCGCTGATGGTGCTCGCTCCCGCGCTGCGCGAATTCGGCGAGGACAAGACCATCGACGCGCTTATCCGCAAATACGGCTACAAGGGCACTCCGCACACGCTGCAGTGCACCCGCGAAAACGAGGACCTGCGCAACAACCTCAGCGCTTCTGCCCACCTCATACACGGTTCGAGCGAAGGCCGTTTCAGCATTACCTATTGCCCGGGTCCGGATATGACCCGCGAGGAGATCGAGTCGGTCGGATTCCTCTACGAGCCTCTCGATGAGGTGATGCAAAAATACGACGTGGCCCATCTCAAGGACGGATGGAATACCGTAGGCGGAGAGGAAATATATTACATTTCAAATCCGGCTCTGGGCCTCTGGGCGCATCCGGACAGATTCAAGGACTAGGAGATGAAAATCGTTTGCGATAACAAGATTCCTTTTTTACAAGGCGTATTTGAACCCTATGCCGAAGTTGTGTATCTGCCCGGCAGGGATACGACCGCCGAGCTGGTCCGCGATGCCGATGCCATAGTCACGCGCACCCGAACCAAGTGCGACGCGGCCCTGCTGGAAGGCTCTTCCGTCAAGGTGATAGCGACTGCGACTATAGGCTTTGACCATATTGACACCACCTGGTGCGAAGGCCACGGCATACTCTGGCGCAACGCTCCGGGTTGCAACTCCTGGTCGGTCAAGCAGTACGCCGCCTCGCTGTTTGCGTTTCTGCGACACAAATACGGATTCGCTTTCAGCGACCTGACTCTCGGTGTGGTGGGAGTCGGCAACGTAGGATCCAAGGTCGCCCAGGTAGGACGAGCCCTCGGAATGAAGGTGCTTCTCAACGACCCTCCGCGTGAGCGCCGTGAGGGTCCGGAACAATTCTGCTCTCTGGACAAGATACTGGAACAGAGTGACATAATTACTCTTCACGTTCCGCTCATCCGCTCTGGCGAGGATGCCACCTGGCATCTTTTCGACGAGGCTATGATCGATAGGCTCAAACCGGGACAGATACTCATTAATGCAGCCAGAGGCCCGGTTGTGGACGATTCTGCGCTCAAGTCAGCCCTCAAGCGGGGAAGTATCAGGGGTGCAGTGCTCGACTGCTGGGAAGGGGAGCCTGACCTTGATCCCGAACTGGTGGATCTGCTGGATATAACTACGCCACACATAGCGGGTTACAGTGCAGATGGCAAGGCAAACGGCACGATTGCAAGCGTGCATACCGTGGCCGAGGTCCTCGGACTGCCTCTGACGGACTGGAAACCTGAGTTTATGCCTCTGCCCCCTCAGCCTCTCCGCTTTGGTCTGGACGCTTCCGGAAAGAGCCGTGACGAGGTGCTCTGCGAGGCAATTGAGCACACCTACAAGGTAGAGGAGGACAGCGACCTGCTGCGCGATAATCTTGACTCGTTCGAGCGTCTGAGGGGGGATTACCGCATAAGGCGAGAGATGAGTTGCTTTACCATAGATCTCAAGGGCGCTTCGGACGACTGTGCCGAAGCCCTGCGCAAACTTGATTTTAAACTTGTAATTCAATAACACTCAACAATATGGAAAAATCAGACATTGGTCTTATCGGTCTTGCCGTAATGGGCGAGAACCTCGTGCTGAATATGGAAAGCAAGGGCTTCCGCGTCAGCGTTTACAACCGCACCGTCGAGAAGGTGGACAAGTTTGTCCAGGGACGCGGCAAGGACAAGAACATCTTCGGCGCCCGCAGTCTTGAAGAATTCGTTTCATCCCTCAAGAGCCCGCGCAAGGTCTTCCTGATGGTCAAAGCCGGTCAGGCTGTAGATGACTTTATCGAGAAGCTTATTCCGGTGCTCGACCCGGGCGATGTCATCATAGACGGCGGCAACACCCATTTCCCTGACACGGCACGCCGTACTGCATACGTCGAGAGCAAGGGCCTGTTGTACATCGGTACGGGAGTTTCCGGCGGCGAGGAAGGCGCGCTCAAGGGTCCATCCATGATGCCCGGCGGCTCACCTGCGGCCTGGCCTCTGGTAAAGCCAATATTCCAGGGCATCTGCGCCAAGGTGGAAAACGGCCAGCCGTGCTGCGACTGGGTAGGCGAAGGCGGTGCCGGACACTTCGTGAAGATGGTGCACAACGGAATCGAATACGGTGATATCCAGCTTATTTGCGAATGCTATCACATAATGAAGGAACTCCTCGGAATGAGCAACGAGGAAATGCACGAGACCTTTGCTGAATGGAACAAGGGCGACCTCGACAGCTACCTCGTGGAGATTACCCGCGACATCCTGGCAAAGAAGGACGAGGACGGCAACTATGTGCTCGACTACATTCTCGATACAGCAGGTCAGAAGGGAACAGGCAAATGGACTGCAATCTCAGCGCTTGATGCCGGCGTTCCGCTTACGCTCATTGGTGAGTCCGTATTTGCCCGCTGCCTTTCCGCGCAGAAGGAAGAGCGCGTGGCGGCTTCCAAGATACTTCAGGGACCTGCTCCTGCAAAGTTCACCGGTGACAGAAAAGCCTTCCTCGAGGACCTCAGAAAGGCACTTTTCGCTGCCAAGGTGGTTTCCTATGCCCAGGGTTATGCCCTTATGAAGGCGGCCGCAAAGGAATACGGCTGGAACCTCAACTACGGAGGAATTGCCCTGATGTGGAGAGGCGGCTGCATCATCCGCAGCGTATTCCTCGGCAAAATCAAGGAAGCATTCGACAACAATCCTGAGATTGCCAACATCCTGCTCGACCCTTATTTCAGCGGCAAGCTCGCCGAGGCCCAGAGCGGCTGGCGCAACGTCCTCGCGCAGGCTATTGTCAACGGAGTTCCGGCACCTTGCCTGAGCGCAGCTCTCGAGTACTATGACGGCTACCGCTGCGAGCGTCTCCCTGCAAACCTCCTGCAGGCGCAGAGGGACTTCTTCGGAGCCCACACCTACGAGAGGACCGATATGCCTAGGGGTCAATTCTTCCACACAAACTGGACCGGTCACGGCGGAGATACCGTAGCCGGCACATACATCGCCTGACGTCAAACAACTAAAACAATAGCCAGATGAAAATTGGAAAGTATTCGTTTGGCACCGGAGACCGCTTCTCGCACGAGGGAGTGTCGTATCCTGCGCTTGAAAAGCACACCGACGTTATCGGAGAGCAGATAATAGAGAATATCTGCGAGCGCCACATCAAACGACTGTTCAACAAATAAGTGAAATGACCGCAATGAAATATTCTTTTGACGACCTTAAAGGACGCGTTTGCGTCATCACCGGCGGTTTTGGCGTTCTGGGCAACGCTCTTACCCGCGGCCTGGCTGCTGCCGGAGTCAACATAGCTGTCATCAGCCGCAGCAAGGACAACCCTGCAAAGGGCGAAGCTATATCTGAGGAATTTGGAGTCAAGTGTCTGGGAATCAGTGCAAGTACCCTTGATAAGGCGGCTCTAGAAGCTGCCCGTGACGAGATCCACGAAAAACTTGGCAAGATAGACATACTCATCAACTGCGCCGGAGGAAACTCGCCAAAGGCAACCTGCGAAGCCGAGCAGATGGATCCGGATACCGACATTTCCAAGACATTCTACGGCCTTGATATGGAAGGATTCCAGTTTGTATACGACCTCAATTTCAAGGGTACCCTGCTCGCTACCATGGTGTTTACCACAGATATGATCGAGGCCCGCAAAGGCGTGGTGCTCAACATTTCTTCAATGAATGCCATCAGGCCTCTCACCAAGATTCCGGCATATTCTGCAGCCAAGGGTTCCATCAACAACTTCACCCAGTGGTTTGCCGTCCACGTTGCCGAGATGGGCATCAGGTGCAATGCCATCGCTCCAGGATTCTTCCTTACCGACCAGAACCGCTTCCTGCTCACAGATGAGCAGACGGGCGAACTCAAGCCGAGGGGCCGCAAGATTATAGCAAATACTCCGACCCACAAGTTCGGTGAGCCGGAGGATCTGGTAGGTACCATGCTTTATCTCCTCAGCGACATATCTTCTTTCGTTACAGGTGTAATCATCCCTGTCGATGGAGGATACAGCGCGTTCGGAGGCGTATAGCGCTAGAGCTTGATTCTTCTCAAGAGGCCCTGGAGTACATTTCCGGGGCCTTTTTCTTCAAAGATCTCAGCTCCGTCGCGCATCATGGCCTTTACGCTCTGGGTCCACTTCACAGGTGAAGTAAGCTGCTCGAGCAGCAATTTCTTAATGACTTCAGGGTCTGTGGAAGCGCTTGCGCTGACATTCTGGTAAACCGGACAGCGAGGTGCCAGAATAGGGGTGGATTCTATCGCCTTTGCGAGTTCTTCCCTCGCCGGCTGCATAAGAGGGGAGTGGAAAGCTCCGCTGACATTCAGTTTCACGGCCTTTCTTGCCCCTGCCTCCAAGGCTTTTGCCATAGCTTCCTCTACGGCTGCATCTTCGCCGGAAATGACTATCTGCCCGTCGCTGTTGTAGTTGGCAGGAACCACGGTACCGGCCACGGTCTTGCATACCTGCTCAACCGCCTCCTCGCTCAGACCTATGATTGCCGCCATCGAGCCCGGAACCGTTTCGCAGCAGCGCTGCATAGCCTGCGCTCGCTTCGCGACCAGCCGCATACCGTCCTCGAAGCCCATCGACCCGGCGCAGACGAGAGCGGAGAATTCGCCCAGAGAATGGCCTGCGACCATATCAGGGGCAGTATCTCCCGAGTTGCAGAGCGCCTCGCAGACGGAGTGCAGGAAGATTGCCGGCTGGGTGACCTCGGTTGCCTTGAGTTGCTGGTCCGTGCCGTTGAACATTATTTCTGTCAGTTTAAATCCCAATATTTCATCAGCTCTGTCCATCATTTCTCGAGCCTGATGGTTGCTCTCATACAGTTCCTTGCCCATTCCGCTGAACTGCGATCC
>SFJA01000055.1 GCA_004556005.1 Bacteroidales bacterium
GGGAGAAAGGCCACAAGGAATTTAGCTGTCTGGATATAGTTTATTATCAGAGCCCGAAGAAACTGTTCAACATTCACAAAAAGAGTGATGAAACAAACGGGGACATCTGAAAGCGGACAAGTGAGACTAATCGTCCGGCGAAATCTGTTTCAAAGCATCACGATAGGCCATCAATACCCTGGATCGGGAAATGAAGCCCTGGTAAACCCGGTCGTGGTCAACTACAGGCAGACGCCAGGCTCCGGTAATGTCAAACTTGTTCATAACAGAATCCATCTTCTCGTCTAAAAAAACAAGTGGAATGTCTGTAGTCATAAGATTGTAAACGCGGACAGAGTCGTACTTGCTTTCATCAAGAAGTTCCTTATGAATATTGCCTATATCAATCATACCCTGAAAATGCCCGGAGGCATCAACAACAGCAACAACCTGGGCTGTACTTGCACTTACGACGGACACGAGGTCACGCAAACTCTGCTCCGGTTGTATGCGTGGATATTTGTCCCTGACAAGGTCAGAAAGACGCATAAGAGTGATCACGGCTTTGTCGGAATCGTGTGTAAGAAGGTCACCGCTCTGCGCAATGCGCTTCGTATAAATCGAATACTTCTCAAAAAGCCTGACAGTGGCAAAAGAAATCGTGGCAGTAAGTATGAGTGGAATGAGGAGGTCGTATCCTCCGGAAATTTCGGCTATGAGGAAGATGGCCGTAAGTGGAGACTGCATTACTCCGGCCATCAGGGCAGCCATACCCACAAGGACAAAGTTCTTTTCCGGAACGTCAAATCCGAAATAAGGTATGAGATTGAGGGTACGGGAAACCACAAATCCGATTATTGCTCCTGCAAAAAGTGTCGGGCCAAAGGTTCCTCCGACTCCCCCGCCGGCGTTTGTAAAGGTCATCGCAATAACCTTGAGGAAAAAGACCATCAGGAACAGCAATGGCACGCCCCAGGGACTGCGTGTGAGGAAGGACAGAGGCGAGGAGCCCATCGAGCTGGAACCGTCAAGCAGGGAAGATATTACATCATACCCTTCGCCATAGAGTTCAGGGAAAACAAATATGAGAAGGCCGAGGCCGAAAGCACAGCCTGCCCACTTGACAATAGGTTTCTTGAAACCGGAAAGCCAGTCTTCAAGCTTGAGAGTGGTTCTGGTAAAATAAAGGGATGCAAATCCTCCTACTATGCCGAGTACGATATAAAAAGGAAGATTGCCCATGGAGAATCGCACCAGATTGCAGGCAAACAGTGGATCCTGCCCCCTGAAGATGTAGGATACCACAGTCGCTGTAATGGTGGACAAAAGCAGCGGAAGGAGGGAGTTGAGCGAGATGCTGAACATCAGAATCTCGACGGTAAACAGAACTCCGGCGAGAGGTGCCTTGAAAATTCCTGCTACAGCAGCCGCGGCTCCGCATCCGAGCAGGAGAGTTACACTTCTGTAAGAGAGACCTGCAAGACGGCCAATATTGCTACCTATGGCGGCTCCTGTATAAACGATAGGCGCCTCGGCACCGACCGAACCGCCGAACCCAATGGTAACGGACGAAGTGAGTACGGAAGTCCAGGTGTTGTGAGGCTTGATGAGAGAATCGTTTCTGGAGACCGCCAGAAGTACCTTGGTTACTCCATGGCTGATATTGTCCCTGACAACGAACTTGAGGAGCAGATACGAGATGAGCATACCAACACCGGGATACACAAGGTACTGCCAATGGAAAAGTCCATCAGCAAAACCGGAAGTAAGAAGCCGGCGTATAAGGTGTATGAGATAATCAAGAAGAACAGCGGAAAGTCCAGCACACAAACCTACAAGAAGGCTGAGTACATAGATTTTCCGCGATTCAGTCAAATATTTGAATCTGAATGGCTTCACCTCGTTGGCATCTGGAAGTCGGATTATCCCGGCTCAACAAAGCGGGATATTCCATATATATTGAAAAAGCTTATGCGTCCTGAGGATCGTCATCAGTTCCGTATTGGGCGATATTGTCATCCGGAAGGGTGGCATTGTCCTCTTCCGAAACAGAAGCGGTACCTGCTACATCCTCCGTTTCCTCAAACTCGGTCCTTTCAAGCCAACGCTCGATATCTTCGTGGTCGTCAACTTTAACCTTTATCTTCACAAGATATATGGCATCGGGAATCTCCAGCGTAACGGCATAAAAAAATGAGCCGTCAGGTTTCGGATACTTTTCAAGATCCTGAAGATAATCTGCATAGCCCCCCGGATACTTCTCATTAAATGCAGCTGCGAGCTCAGGGGACATCTTCTCGTAGCTTATGACATGTCTTTTTTTAGAATCTGGGTTCATAGCATTCAAATTTGAGTGCAATAATAAGGCAAAATTATATAAGAAACAAACATTTTTAATTTGCTCTTGTTAATCATTCATCGTATCTTTACGAAAATTTATACACCGAACGATAATGAAAAAAATCGACATGGTCCTCGGGCTCCAATGGGGAGACGAAGGCAAAGGAAAAGTAGTGGATGTACTGACACCTGATTACAAAGTAATTGCACGATTCCAGGGCGGTCCCAACGCCGGCCACTCACTAGTGTTTGACGGCGAAGGATTCGTTCTCCACACAGTTCCTTCAGGCATTTTCCGTGAAGATTCCATCAATATTATCGGCAACGGAGTTGTCATCGACCCCGTCATCCTGATGGAAGAAATTGAAAGCATCGAAGCCAAAGGCATCGACATCACCGACAAACTTCTCATTTCAAAGAGAGCTCATCTCATTCTCCCTACGCACAGGATGCTCGACGCCGCAAGCGAGGCAGCCAAAGGCAAGTCGAAGATAGGCTCCACCCTCAAGGGCATAGGACCTACCTATATGGACAAGACCGGCCGCAACGGAGTCAGGATAGGCGACATACTCTCGGGCGAATTTCGCAACCGCTACGAAACCCTCAGGGAGAAGCATCGCAGTCTCCTCGCGCAGTATGAAGGATTTACCTATGACATAAGCCAATACGAGGCCAGGTGGTTCGACGCAATCGAAAAGCTGAAGAGATTCCAGTTCATTGAAAGTGAAATTGTTGTCAACGACTTCCTTGAAAAGGACGTACCTGTGCTTGCCGAAGGCGCCCAGGGCTCGATGCTTGACATCGATTTTGGAACCTATCCTTTTGTCACTTCTTCAAACACAATGGCTGCCGGAGTATGTACAGGACTCGGCGTGGCTCCAAACAGGGTCGGAAAGGTTTACGGTATCTTCAAGGCATATTGCACCAGGGTAGGAAGCGGTCCGTTCCCAACCGAACTGTTCGACAACGATGGCGACAGGCTCAGAAGCATAGGTCACGAATTTGGTGCAACAACCGGACGTCCTCGCAGATGCGGATGGCTTGATATGGTAGCCCTCAAATACGCCGTTATGATGAACGGAGTCAGCGAACTGATAATGATGAAAGCCGACGTCCTCAACGACTTTGACACCATCAAGGTTGCGACCGGATACGAAATTGACGGCAAGCAAATTGACTACTTCCCGTTCGAAAGCAACGAAAGCGTAACTCCTGTTTACAAGGAGTTCAAGGGCTGGAAATGCGACATCTGTTCAGTGCGTAAGTATGAAGACTTCCCACAGGAACTCAAGGACTACGTTGACTTCATAGAGAAGGAAACCGGATGCCCGGTAAAGATCATCTCCGTAGGTCCAGACCGCAAGGAAATCGTAATCAGATAAAAGTCACTGCAGCGCGAACTTCGGTAACAAACGGAAGAAAATCAGATAATAATAAGGGGGCGACCAGAGTCAAAAGACTTACGGTCGCCCCTCTCATTTCGTGATATAACGATTACTTGATACCTACACGGTCAAAGATAAAGTCCACGTTCTTGAAATAATAGTCAAGAGTAAAGCAATCATCCAGTTCGGACTGACCGAGCAAACTCATAACCTTTTCATTTGCCTCAAGCAGAGTCTTGTAGTCGAGTCCCTCGGTCCAAGCCTTCATAGCAATTGGCTGGACTGTATCGTATGCATCCTCTCTGGCAAGGCCCTTGCCGATAAGTGCATTCATTACCCTCTGGGCAAAAATGACTCCGCGCGTACGGTAAATGTTGTCAAGCATATTCTGAGGATATACAACGAGATTCTCCAAAATACCCTTGAAACGGTTAAGCATATAATCAAGCAGTTCTGTAGCATCAGGAAGCACGATCCTTTCGGTAGAACTGTGGGAAATATCCCTCTCGTGCCACAGCGCGACATTTTCATTGAAAGTAACCATATAGCCCCTCATAACGCGCGCGCACCCGCAGATATTCTCGGAACTGATAGGATTGCGTTTGTGCGGCATAGCGCTGGAACCCTTCTGACCCTTGCGGAAAGCCTCCTCAGCCTCACGAACTTCCGTACGCTGAAGACTCCTGACCTCGAAAGCCATCTGCTCAAGAGTCGAAGCGATTACGGAAAGCGTTGACATATAGAAAGCGTGACGGTCCCTCTGAAGAACCTGGGTGGAGATGTTGGCAGAATTGATACCCAGCTTCCCGCACACATAGTCCTGGATAAATGGAGGAATGTTGGCAAAATTGCCGACAGCACCGCTCATCTTGCCCGCCTCGACTCCGGCTGCAGCGAATTTGAAACGCTCTATATTGCGCTTCATTTCCTCATACCAGAGAGCCCACTTCAAGCCGAAAGAAGTGATGTCAGCGTGCACACCGTGGGTTCGGCCAATGCACGGGGTTGACTTAAATTCTATCGCCCTCTTGCGCAGCACCTCGAGGAACTGCTCGAGATCCTCGAGCAGAATGGCATCCGCCTGCTTGATGAGATAGCCGTTCGCAGTATCAACTACATCGGTTGAAGTAAGACCGTAATGCACCCACTTGCGTTCCTCTCCAAGACTCTCCGACACGGCCCGGGTAAAAGCCACCACGTCGTGACGGGTCTGTTCCTCGATCTCCTGTATGCGGGCAACGTCGAAACGCGCATCGCGCCTGATTTTATCGACATCCTCCTTAGGAATCACTCCCAGTTCCGACCAGGCCTCGCACGAAAGGATTTCGACCTTGAGATAAGCATCGAACTTATTCTCCTCGGTCCAGATGTCGCGCATCACCTTGCGTGAATACCTCTCTATCATAATCCTCTGCTTTCAAGAAATGTGCGGATATTGCCCTCAATGCGGGAAAGCGGATCCTCCGACTCGGCAGGCACGAACTTGCTTCCGGTAATGTGCTCATAGAGCTCAACGTAGCGCTCGGTGATGCCGCTGACAACCTCATCGGTCATCTCGGGAACCTTCTGGCCCTCCTGACCCTGGAAGCCGCCGGCCATCAGCCATTCGCGGACAAATTCCTTGGAAAGCTGCTTCTGCCTCTCCCCCTTGGCGAGACGCTCCTCATAGCCTTCCGCATAGAAATAGCGTGAAGAGTCAGGAGTGTGAATCTCGTCCATCAGCACGATCTGACCGTTGCGCTTTCCGAACTCATACTTGGTATCAACCAGGATGAGACCCTTGTCGGCAGCCATCTCGCAACCTCTGCGGTAGAGTGCGCGGGTATAAGTCTCGAGCTGCTCATAGTCCTCACGGGACACTATGCCGCGAGCGATGATGTCCTCTTTGCTGATATCCTCATCATGACCCGCATCAGCCTTTGTGGTCGGAGTGATGATAGGCTCCGGGAACTTCTGGTTCTCCACCATTCCCTCAGGAAGCGGAACACCGCACAGACTGCGCTTTCCAGCCTTGTACTCCCTCCAGGCGTGTCCGGTAAGACAACCCCTGATAACCATCTCCACCTTGAAAGGTTCGCAGCGGTAACCGATGGTAACCATAGGATCCACGCTTTCGATTTTCCAGTTCGGGATGATGTCCGAGGTCGAATCGAGAAATGACGATGCAATCTGGTTGAGCACCTGGCCCTTGAACGGAATGCCTTTTGGAAGGACCACGTCAAATGCAGAAATACGGTCGGTAGCGACCATTACGAGATAATCCTGTCCGATGCTGTAAACATCGCGGACCTTGCCGGTGTACTTGGAAACCTGTCCCGGAAAGGTAAAATCAGTGCTGGTAATTGCTTTCATTTAAGTATGAATCAAAATTCGGCTACGAATTTAAATCTTTTTTCTCACTCTATGAAAAAATAACTAAATTTGTGGTGGAAATTTTGCTATGTACACAAAAGGCAGAAACACATATCACAGCGATGCGGCAGAATCACTGATTGCTGCAGCAGCCGTGCCCCCGAGGGGATGAACCGTATTCATTGGTCCATCCCCTTTCTGTTTCCAGCCTCAGTGTCAGGGCAAAGCTGTTAATAACGGACAGTTAGAATTGACATCGATATGAAAGTAGCCATCATTATGGGTTCCACAAGCGACCTCGAGGTTATGGAACCTGCAATCAGGACTCTGGAACAGTTCGGAGTTGAAACCGAAAAACGCATCATCAGCGCACACAGGACACCGGACCTTATGTGTGAATTTGCCAAGACAGCACGCGAGCGCGGGATTGGTGTCATCATCGCCGGCGCAGGCGGTGCAGCCCACGTTGCAGGCGTAGTCGCCGGAATGACGACCGTACCGGTAATCGGAGTTCCCATCCGCACCCAGGCCCTCGGCGGCCTTGACTCGCTGCTCAGCATAGTTCAGATGCCGGGAGGCGTGCCTGTAGCCACAATGGCAATCAACGGTTCCAAAAACGCCGCATTGCTTGCAGTCCAGATACTCGCCCTGAGCGACCCCGGGCTGCTCGCCAAACTTGAAACATTCCGCCAGAACCAAACCAGGGCCGTACTCGAAGCGACCATCTGATACAACGATATGAAAGCCCATCGCATATTTGTCGAAAAAAAGCCTGCCTTCCGCGTAGAAGCCAGCAGCCTCAGGAACGAACTTGAAGAAAGTCTTTCATTCAGCATTCCTACTCTCCGCTACCTCAACGTATATGACCTCTTCGGATTCAGTGAGGAATTGTTGGAAAAAAGCCGCTACACCGTATTTGGAGAAACGGTAACCGACACCGTCAGCGACAGCGTCGAACTCGACGGCAGCAAATGGATCGCGGTCGAATTCCTCCCCGGACAGTTCGACCAGCGTGCCGCGTCAGCGACCGACTGCGTCAAGCTGATCGAACCGACTGCCGAAGTCAGCATCAAGAGCTCGAAGCTCATCATCCTCGACGGCAGCACGACCGAAGAACAGCTTGCCGCAATCAGGCACTACCTCATCAACACCGTCGAGTCCAGGGAAAAGGACCTCGGCAAGCTCAGCGACCTCGAAAAGGCGCAGGTCCGTCCTGTCCCGGTGCTCGAAGGCCTGAGGCAGCTCGAGGGAGAAGGTTTGGGACAATTCTGCCGCAAGATGGGACTCGCGATGAATGCTGACGACCTTGCCGAGGTGGTGCGCTACTTTACTGAAGAAGGACGCGACCCGTCTGAAACCGAGCTCCGCATACTCGACACATACTGGTCAGACCACTGCCGTCATACGACTTTCACCACCAAGCTCGAAAGCGTTGACATAGACAAGTCGTTCATTAGCGAAGAGATTGACGGAAGCTACAGGATGTACCTCAAGATGAGGGAGGAACTCGGACGCTCCGGAAAGGACGTCAACCTTATGGATATGGCAACGATAGGAGCCCGATACCTCAAGGCAAAGGGACTCCTCGATGATATGGAGGTAAGCGAAGAAAACAACGCCTGCAGCATATTCGTCGATGCCGACGTTGACGGAAAGATTGAAAGATGGCTGCTCCAGTTCAAAAACGAAACGCACAACCACCCGACCGAAATCGAGCCTTTCGGAGGAGCCGCAACCTGTCTTGGAGGCGCCATCAGAGACCCTCTCTCCGGACGCTCATATGTATATCAGGCAATGAGGGTCACCGGAGCCGGAGACATATACAAGCCTGTATCAGAGACCATTCCGGGCAAGCTTCCCCAGAAGCAGATCAGCCGCAAGGCAGCCCAGGGATACAGCAGTTACGGAAACCAGATAGGACTTGCCACCACTATGGTAAGGGAAATATATCACCCGGGATATACCGCAAAAAGACTTGAAATTGGTGCCGTAGTCGGAGCTGTCAAGGCCGAAAACGTGCGCAGGGAAAGTCCTGCCGCAGGCGATGTGATACTCCTGCTCGGCGGGCGCACCGGAAGGGACGGAATCGGCGGAGCGACAGGCTCTTCAAAGGAACATACAGAAGCATCGCTTGAAACCTGCGGAAGCGAAGTTCAGAAAGGAAACGCGCCTGAGGAACGCAAACTACAGCGCCTTTTCCGCAGACCTGAAGTAACTCGTCTCATCAAGAAGTCAAACGACTTCGGAGCCGGCGGTGTCAGCGTGGCAATAGGTGAACTTGCAGACGGACTCGACATCTATCTTGACAGGGTTCCGACCAAATACAGCGGACTCAACAGCACCGAACTCGCAATCAGCGAAAGCCAGGAAAGAATGGCCGTGGTTATCGAGGCCAAGGACAGGGAGTGCTTCGAGGCATACTGCCTTAGCGAAAACGTAGAAGTCACCCACGTAGCCGACGTAACCGACAGCGCAAGGCTGCGTATGTACAACAACGGTGAAAAGGTGGTGGACATAGCCCGCTCTTTTATCGACAGTGCAGGCGCAAAGCACTATGCAAAAGCATGCATAGAAGCGGTCGAGGACAAGAATCCTTTCCACAGACAGATCAGCGGAGACTCTCTCAAGGAGAAACTTCTCAACAACCTCTCAGACGACAACGTCATATCGCAGAAGGGACTTATAGAAATGTTCGACTCGACCATAGGCCGTTCAACCGTCCTTATGCCTTTCGGCGGAGAAACCCAGCTGACCGAAAGCCAGGTATCCGTCCAGAAACTCCCTGCAGACGGATACACCGACACTGCAAGCATAATGGCGTTTGGATACAATCCATACATTTCAGAATGGAGCCCGTATCACGGAGCAGCTTATGCAGTAGTCGATGCCTGCACCAAGGTGGTCGCAGCAGGCGCGCGATACGACAAAATGCGTTTCTCATATCAGGAATACTTCGAGAGAATGACCCGCGACCCTCATAGCTGGGGCAAGCCGCTTGCAGCGCTTCTGGGAAGCATCAGGATGCAGGTGGAACTCGGTCTTCCGTCAATAGGCGGCAAGGACTCGATGAGCGGAACCTTCGAACATATCAATGTACCGCCGACTCTCGTGGCATTCGGCATTACAACCGTAAATGCCGGCAAGGTGATTTCACCAGAACTCAAATGGGAAGGCAACACTCTCTATCTTGTTGAACACAAGCCGCTTGCAAGCAGAATGCCTGACACGGCTCAATTGAAGGAAAACTGGAACAAGGTGAGCTCCCTGATAGAGGACGGCACAGTAGTGTCCGCCTGGGCTGTAGGCCACGGTGGCATAGCTGAGGCCGTCTGCAAGATGTCTTTCGGCAACCTTCTCGGCTGCGACATCAGCTGCGACGAGGACAGGCTCTTCGACTGGAACTACGGCTCGATAATAGTAGAATCGCGCGAAAGCATTGAAGATCCGGCTTTTGTCCGTCTCGGCACGGTAACAGACGGTGAGGATGGAAAGCTTCGCATCAACGGAGTGCGCATCAGCCAGGACAGCCTCATAGAGGCATCAAGGCTGCGCTATTGCAGCATCTATCCTGACAGTTGCAGCGCGCAGCACAAAGGAATTGTCCCTCCCGGCTTTGACGGCAAGGTACGCAAGGTATCGGGTGCGCAGCTCAAATACAAGGGCGAAGCCATCGAGCACCCGCTTGTCTATATCCCTGTATTCCCCGGAACCAACTGCGATTACGACAGCGCAAAGGCATTCCGCAAGGCCGGAGCAGTGGTTGAAATGAGCGTATTCTGCAACCTCACGGCAGAGGACGTATTCAGGTCGATAGACCAAATCTGCGGCCATATCGACAGGGCCAACATACTTATGCTCGCAGGCGGATTCAGCGCCGGAGACGAACCTGACGGAAGCGGCAAATTCATCGCAAACGTACTGTGCAACTCCAAGGTATCAGCTGCCATTCAGCGACTTATCGACCGAGGAGGACTCATCCTTGGCATCTGCAACGGCTTCCAGGCCCTGATAAAGAGCGGACTTCTTCCGTACGGAAAGACAGGCACTGTAAGGGAAGACTCCCCTACTCTGTTCCGCAATGACATCAACAGGCATATCTCGCAGATAGTCACCACACGTGTGGCCGCTGCCAACAGCCCTTGGCTTGCCGGAATGAAGCCCGGCGACCTGCATACCATAGCAGTCAGCCACGGAGAAGGCAAGTTCGTTGTCGGTGAGCAGCTTGCAAAGGAACTCTTCGCAAACGGACAGATTGCGTTCCAGTACGTGGATCCGTCCAGCGGCGAGCCTACGATGGAGTCTCCGTACAATCCGAACGGGTCATACTACGCCATCGAAGGCATTGTGAGCGCAAACGGTCAGATACTCGGCAAGATGGGCCACAGCGAACGCTACGAACACAATCTTTTCAAGAACATAGGAGGTGACTGCCTCGAGCAGCCGCTCTTCGACAACGCAGTAAGATATTTCAGAGGTAAATAATATGGCAGTCAATTACGAAAAAGCCGGAGTCAATCTCGAAGCAGGCTACGAGGTTGTACGCAGAATCAAGTCCCACGTCGCATCCACGGCAAGGCCGGGAGTAATGGGAGGAATCGGAGCTTTCGGAGGAATGTTCGACCTTTCGGCGCTCGGAATCAAGGAGCCGGTTCTCGTCAGCGGAACCGACGGAGTGGGCACCAAGCTCAAGATAGCATTTGAAATGGACAAGCACGACACCGTCGGCATAGACGCGGTGGCAATGTGCGTCAACGACGTGCTCGCGCAGGGTGCCGAACCGCTCATCTTCCTCGACTACGTTGCGGTAGGACACAACGATCCGGCACAGGTGGAAGCAATAGTATCGGGAGTAGCCGAAGGCTGCCGTCAGGCAGGCTGTGCGCTGGTCGGAGGCGAAACCGCTGAAATGCCGGGGCTTTACGGTAAGGGCGAATACGACATTGCCGGCTACACCACCGGCGTTGTCGAAAAAAGCAAGCTCATCGACAAGGGCAGGGTAAGGACAGGCGACGTCCTGGTCGGTATAGCATCGACCGGCGTCCACTCCAACGGATTTTCCCTCGTGCGCAAGATTGTCGCCGACAACGGCCTGGACCTGCACGCTCCGCTGGAGGAATTCTTCGGAGATAGAATACTCGGTGACGTCCTGCTGACGCCGACCCGCATCTATGTAAAGCAGGTTCTTGACGTCATCCACAACTGCGACGTTCACGGAGTTGCACACATCACCGGAGGCGGCTTTGACGAAAACATCCCGCGCATACTCTCCGACGAGCAGGGAATCACCATACATGAAGGAAGCTGGGAGATTCTGCCGGTATTCAGGATGCTTGAGAAGTACGGCAAGATTCCTCACCGCGAGATGTTCAACATCTTCAATATGGGAATAGGAATGGTGCTGGCACTTGACCCGTCAGAGGCCGGGAAAGCAATAGAGATTCTCGAAGGACACGGAGAAAAGGCAAGCATCATTGGAGAAGTAACTGACAAAAAAGGAGTAACCATTATATGAGAAGAGCACTGTTTTCAGTAAGCGACAAGACGGGCGTGGTAGAATTTGCCCGCGAACTTACCGCCCTCGGATGGGAGATAATCGCTACCGGAGGAACCCAGAAAATGCTTGAGGAAGCCGGTATCAAGACCATAGGTATCAGCGAGATAACCGGATTCCCGGAGATTTGCGACGGACGAGTCAAGACCCTGCATCCCAAAGTGCACGGAGGCCTGCTCGGACGCAGGGACCTCGAAAGCCACCGCAAGCAGTTGCAGGAAAACGGCATCGAGTACATTGACCTTGTCTGCGTAAACCTCTATCCTTTCGCACAGACCATAGCAAAGCCGGATGTCACAATGGAGGATGCCATAGAGCACATTGACATAGGCGGTCCGTCAATGGTCAGGTCGGCAGCAAAGAACTGGGAATCAGTGTGACAATTGTGGTCAATCCGGAGGACTACCCTACAGTTCTCGAAGAACTGCGGACAAACGGAGACACCACCCCACAGACACGCCTTCAGCTCTCCGCCAAGGCATATACACACACTGCTGAATATGATATGACCATCGCCGCCTTCATGCGCGAAAAGGCCGGACTGAACGAAAAGCTTTTCCTCGAATTCGACCTCAAGCAGGGACTGCGCTACGGCGAGAACCCTCACCAGCAGGCAAAGTTCTACGCAAGCCCGGAGAAGGTTCCATTCTCACTCGCAGGAGCCGTCCAGCTTAATGGAAAGGAATTGTCTTACAACAACATACAGGACGCCAACGCAGCTCTCAACATTGTAAGGGAATTTTGCGGAACGCCTTTCTGCGTAGGTCTCAAGCATATGAATCCTTGCGGAGCGGCA
>SFJA01000056.1 GCA_004556005.1 Bacteroidales bacterium
ATCGTTAAGATATTGATTATAAAGAATATAAATGTTTAACTAATAAATCGAGATCCATTTTTATTTGGATTTCAACTGGAAAATCAAATTATGATTAAGCCTAGTACAAAAATATATATGGGCATCACGGGAGTGGCGCTCATAGGATTGGGAATAGTATGCCTCTGTTACCCCGGAGCAACCGTTCTTTCCATTTCCTGGCTGATAGGACTTCTTACCCTGATCAGCGGTGTATCAACGATATTCCTCTGGGCCGGAGCAAGGTCTTCACGCTCACAGGGCGGTGCCATCCTGTTGTCAGGCATTCTGGAAGTTATATTCGGACTCATTTTCATCAACCACAACCTTGTGCTAGCGTCTGTCCTGCCTATAGTTTTTGCAATCTGGCTCCTTGTGGAAGGGATAAGCATTGCAATCAGGTCAGCAGACTACAAGGCTGTCGGATTCAGATTCTGGTGGGTCCTCTGTATCCTCGGCATAGGTGCCGCAGTGCTCGGATTCCTCTGTCTGCGTGAGCCTCTTATGGTTGGAGGAACCACGATAAGCATCATTGCGGGCATTTCCATCATACTCCTGGGTACAATAGACCTGCTCGCCCTTTTCGGTATCAAGAAGTTTGAAAAAGCCCGCTGGGGCTGGATCAACGATACCGGAATAGACGAGCAGTAAAAATAACAGACTCTGTAGTCCTTTCTGGAAATTACAGTTTGACAACGACCTTTTCGCCGACCGGGCTTTCAGGGAGTTCTATGACCCTGTCCGAGCCGGCGAATTGTATTGTAATGCGGCGGGTTGCAAAAGCGCCCTTGTAATCGCCCTTCCGAGGATGAATGGTCAGTGTCTTTCCCTTCTTTTCAATTAGAGTGGTGGCATACTTTTCCTCATAAGCCTGTGACTTGCCATCGTCCTCATAATGAACGTAAGTGCAGTCTCCCTTGCCCGGAATCACAAGCAGACGCAGAGCGTTGTCTGGAGTCTGAAGGTCCATAATGCCGGGCTCGGCAACAGGTATCACGCTGCCGGCCTTGACATACCACGGATTCTGGTCAATTGAATAGTAAAGCGTCTTGACGCTGCCACCTTTGTACAGACAGTTCTTTGCCATATCGTACCATTCGCATCCCTTTGGGAACCATACCGTGCGCTCGGTAAGACCGGTCTGAGGGTCGGCAGGCGTGCAGAGAACGGTTGATAGAATAAGATCGCCGAACATATTCTGCTCATCGAATGAATATGCCTTTTCTTCTTCAGGATAGTGGTAGTACATAGGCCTGCAAATGCTCACTCCGGTGTCGTACGCCTGTCTTGCGGCATCGTATATATATGGCGAAAGCTGATACCTGAGTTCTATCGCAGCCTTGAGGTAAGGATAATGAGTAGGGTAAGCCCATATCTTGCGCTCCACGTATTTGCTTGCCGTCGAATGGGTCTTGAAGATCGGAGTAAATACGCCGTACTGAATCCAGCGGGTGTACATTTCGGGATCCGTCATATGCTGTTCACGCTGCATATGTCCTCCTATGTCGTGTCCCCAATAGCCGTAGCATACGTTGGATGCCGTTGAAGTGAAATAAGGAAGCATCCTGAGCGCATCCCACTCGTCATATACGTCTCCGGAAAAGCCGAGCTGGTACCTGTGGCTTCCGAGTCCGCCCCAGCGGTGATAAATCATAGGCCTGTCGGCATCTTTGCCCAGGGTCAGGCTTTGTCTTTTCTTGTCATTGAAGAAACACCAGTTGAGCCAGAAAGTATTGCTGAGATCCTTGGTATAGCGGCTCATCTTCCACTGCTGCCAGTCAAGCCACCAGAAGTCAACTCCCTGACGCTCAAGTGGTCTGATGATAGAGTTGAAATATGCATCAGCCCATTCCTGCTGATCGATGCGGAACGGGACAGGAGCGCTGTATCCCGGCTTTCCTACCGGAGACTTGGTCCCGGCAAACTGATACTGTTCCTCTCCGTAAATATAGTCCTTCGGTCCGTCGTAGTCATCAGTGCGTGAAAGATAGTCATCAACAAAATCCCTGTAACGTGCCTCGTACGGTTCGATTCCGCTTGCAGGATGAAGGTTGAGCGCGGTCTTGAATCCGAGTGAATGAATCTCGCGCAACATTCCCTCCGGATCCTCGATAAGGTCGGTATTCCAGGTATAGCCTGTCCAGCCAATGCCCTGACCGAAATTGTCCTTTCCTCCGCGTCTGCTCTTGAGTTCAGGCCAGGTCCTATGCCAGTCCATATCAATGACAAACACGTCGGAAGGCACTCCGCGGTCCTTGAGCTCGTGTGCAATCTCGAGGAATTGATCATCGGTATATGCCCAATAGCGGCTCCACCAGTAGCCCAGAGCATATTTCGGAGGCATGGGAATCTTTCCGGCGACTCTCGTAAAGTCCTGAAGCGCACCGGTATAGTCGTGCCCATAGGCAAAGATATAAAGGTCCTGCCTATCGCCAGCAGGCCTCTCGCAGACCCATTCGCCCCAGTCCGAACCGTTCTTCTCCAGAAGATGCCTTTCGCTCTCATCGACTATTGCCCATCCGTCACGGGACAGCACGCCGTCCTCGAGCTTTTCGACAGGGGTTGTTTTAGAATTCTTATTGAAACCTCCTTCTTCCTTGTTTCTCGAGTAGATGCGGTCGAGCGTGCGCATAGTGCCCTTGAGGTTGCCGTCTGCCGCAAGTCCGGGATGCCAGACGACATTCTTTCCGTTCAATTTGAAGCTGACAGAAAGGTTGTTCTCGTCAAAGCGGTCGTCGCCGCTGTAGCGCAGTGTGACAGCACCGGTTTTGATGAGCAGGGAACCGTCGGCCTCCCTTGAACTTGAATACTCGGGTACTGGCATCTTGCGGTTGATTATGGCAAGGGAAGCTCTGTCTTCAAAGCCTCCGTCCTCGGACCATTCCATCCTAATAAGTCTGTCTGTCAGGACTGTGAAACGAGCCCTTCCGCTTACGACAATCGCCTTGCTGTCAGCAACAGGGTCATAATCGCCGTCAATTGATGTCCGGGCAGCACTTCCCGCCTCAGAAGAAGCGTATGCCGGAAGCGGGACCAATGCCGCAGAGAGCGACATTCCCGCGATAAGGGAAAAAGTTAGCAGATTCTTCATTATCAAAAATGGTTAATTAGCTAAAGCAAAGATAGCCATATTGAAAGTAAATACCAAGACAAAAAACGACTAAAGCCCACTTCACAGCGGGCTTTAACGGTTAGTTAGTAGTGTATTACCTTTATAAGAAGGTTAATTATTGTTGGTTAGATTCTCCAGTGTTACCCGGAGTAGAGTTGTTTCATTTCCGAATGCAAATATACGCCTATTTTTTATATCTGCAATATTTTTTTAAAACTTTATTCAATTTTTTATTGAAATTTTTAAATAGTAATTAAAATATTTTAATAATTATTCTATTCGGAATTGTTAAGTAATTCAGGTCTAAGCAGTTTTGTCCTTTCGAGGGCCTGTTCGTCCTGCCAGGCGCGGATTAGCTTGGGATTGCCACTCAGCAGAACTTCAGGCACTTTCCAACCGTTGAACTCCGCAGGACGAGTGTAAACGGGAGGAGAGAGCAGGTCATCCTGGAATGAATCGGAGAGAGCCGAGGTCTCGTCCGTGAGGGCTCCGGGTATAAGTCTGATTATGGAATCGGCAAGAAGGGCGGCAGGAATCTCGCCTCCGCTGACAACATAGTTGCCGACGCTGATTTCCATAGTGACGAGATGTTCCCTGATCCTGTGGTCTATGCCTTTGTAGTGACCGCAGAGTATTATTATGTTCTGCAGAAGGGAAAGGCGGTTGGAGATTCCCTGGTCGAGCAGTTCTCCGTCAGGTGACATATATATTATCTCGTCGTAGTCCCTCTCTGCCTTGAGTTCCTCTATCATACGGTAAACCGGTTCTACCATCATTACCATTCCGGCATCGCCGCCGTATGAGTAGTCATCCACGTTCTTGCGTGGGCCTATGCCGTATTTTCTCAGATTGTGCACGTGGATTTCCACGAGTCCGTTCTTGACTGCCCTTCCCACTATCGAGTGGCTCAATGGGCTTTCAAGAAGTTCAGGAACCACGGTCAGAATGTCTATTCTCATAATTTGCGATTGCTTTTACCTATTTTATATGCAAAAATACCGATAATTTACGAATATTTGTTACATTTGTGGAATAGTAATCTAATAACTCAAAAATTATGAGCGAGAATATCATTCCTGAAGAGCTCAACAACAGACCTTCAGATGTAGTGGAAGAGGCAAAAGCAGCTGCCTCTCAAAATGTAGAACAACCGGTACCGGAAGCAGAGCCAGTCGTCGCAGATGCGGTAGTTACTGCACCGGAGCAGGCAGAGCCTCAAGCTGAGGCACCGGAGCTGGAAGCAAACCATGAAGATCCAGCCGCGGCCGAAGAGGAGAAACAGGACCTTTCCGGCAAGACACTCGCAGAGTTGTCCGAAATGTTCCAGTCACTCAAGGATGCCGCAGACAGCATGATGCGCTCCAAGGAGGCGGAAAGCATCAAGTCGGCCTTCTACAAGCTGCTCGGTAAACTCAAATCGGATAATTCAGATTCGGCCGAGGCGGTATCGGAAGATGCAGAGGCCGCAACACGCAACAACCCTTTCGACGTCGTAGAACAGAATTTCAAGGCGCTCTACGCCGACTATAAAAAGGAGAGAGCCGAATTTAACAAGCAGCAGGAGGCCCAGAGAGAGGAGAACCTTGCAAAGAAGCAGGCCATCATCGAGGAACTCAAGGCCCTCGTCGAGAACGGCGATGACGTAAGCTCGCAGTTCCCTGCATTCCGCAGCCTGCAGGAAAGGTGGCGTGAGGCAGGTCCGGTTCCGGCAACGGCCTTCCGCAACATAAACGACAGCTACCAGTACTACGTGGAGAAATTCTACGATATGGTCAAGATAGGACGCGACCTGCGCGACCTCGACTTCCGCAAGAATCTCGAGGCTAAGGAGGCATTTTGCGAGGCAGCCGAGAAGCTCGCCGAAAACGAGAACATCGTCGCAGCCTTCCACGAGCTCCAGAAACTGCACGAGCAGTGGAAAGAATTCGGCCCTGTAGCAAAAGAAAAGCGTGAGGATATCTGGAACCGTTTCAAGGCGGCGACTTCGATCATCAACAAGCGATACCAGGCATATTTCGACGAAGTCAAGAGCCAGCAGGAAGATAACCTTGCGGCAAAGCAGAAACTCTGCGAGCAGGTAGAAGAGCTTGCTTCCAGGGAGGACATCGCTGCAGGCGACTGGAACACCATCTCCAAGACAATCGAGGGCATTCAGGCAGAATGGCGCAAGATAGGTTATGCTACCCGCAAGGAAAACCAGAAGATTTACGACCGTTTCCGCGCTGCCTGCGACAAGTTCTATGAGCGCAAGCGCGAATACTACAGCAACTTCAAGGACTCGATGAACGAGAATCTCGAAAAGAAGCTCGCCATCATCGAGCAGGCGGAAGCCCTCAAGACCAGCACCGAGTGGAAAAAGGCGACCGACCAGTTCATCGCTCTCCAGAAGCAGTGGAAGGAAATCGGAGCCGTTCCTCGCAAGAAGAGTGAGCAGCTCTGGAAGCGCTTCCGCGCCGCCTGTGACCAATTCTTCGCCGAGCGCGACAAGAACGCCAAGCCTGAGAACGACTTCTACGCCAACCTCAAGGCAAAGAAAGCCCTCATCGAGGAAATCCTTGCTTTCGAAGCCTCTGACGACGCAGCCGCAGCAAAGGCGCACAGTGAATTTGCTGAGCGCTGGCAGGCAATAGGGCACGTTCCTTTCAAGGAAAAGGACAACGTAAACAATGCCTACCGTGAGGCGATGCAGAAGAAATTCCCTCGTTTCAAGGAGCGTCAGGGCGCCCAGGGACGCGGTGGCCGTCCGGCCAAGAGTCCTAAGGACCAGCTCATTGAGAAGTACAATGCTCTGCAGCAGGACATCATCAATTACGAAAACAATATAGGATTCTTCTCGGCATCCAAGAACTCCGAGGCTCTCATCAAGCAGATGCAGCAGCGCATTGAAGATGCAAAGGCTGAACTCAAGGAACTTGAAGAAAAGATCCGCAAGACTGAGGAGGAGCAGAACTGATGGACAAGAACTCGATTATCGGCTTTGTCCTGATTGGTCTCATCCTGCTGGGATTTTCATTTTTCCAGACTCGTGAGGCTAAGGAAAGGGCAAAGCAGCAGGCTCAGCTTGACTCCATCGCTCTGGCTCAGCGTATCGCTTCTGGCGAGATAGACACTACCGGCACCACCATCAGCATCTCGGAATCGACTTTGCCTTCAGATGAAAATGCTTCAGGTTCAACGTCATCCAAGGTGTTCAAGGACAGCACTCTCGCTGAGTCCTACAACGGAGAGGCTTCTTTCCCGGTTTTGGAAAACGACAAACTCTGTCTTACTTTCACCACCAGGGGAGCGCAGCCGTACAGCGCACGCGTCAAGGATTACTACAATCACGACAGCACCGACCTGTATATCTTCAAGCCTGAGAACTGTGAGCTCAACCTCAATGTCTATACGGGGGAGTACATCAGAACAAAGGACTTTAACTTCCAGGTTGTCGAGCATTCAGACAGCGTTCTCGTAATGAGGCTTCCGTTCGACGGAGGCCGCTATATCGAGCAGCGCTGGATCCTGCCCGAGGACAGTTATCAGGTCAAGAATCTTGTTTCATTCGTAGGAGAGGGACTTATACCGAGAAATGTCAGCTCCTTTGACATCGACTTCAAGATAACCGTGCCTCGTATGGAGAAGGGTTATAAAAATGAAGTCCAGTATTCTAAACTCAACTACTATTATAGTGGAGACAAGAAGCCTGAAGAGATTGGCAGGGGACGCAACGGCAGCAAGCGTCTGCAGAGTTTTGACTGGTTCGCTTGCCAGCAGCAGTTCTTCTCTGCAATAATGCGTGCACCGGACAGATTCGCTTCCGGAGACCTTGACATATCCTTCTACAATCAGGATGACCCGAGCCGCAACCTTATGGACTGTCGCGCCATGCTGAGGGCTGATCTCAAACCCGGCGCAAAAGTTTCCGTTCCGTTCGAGTTTTACTTCGGTCCGAACCATTACACGACCCTGAAGTCTTATGATGAGAAGTATGAAAAGATTATACCTCTTGGAGGCTGGCTCGTTGGTTGGTTCACTAAGTTCGTGATAATTCCTCTGTTCAATTTCCTGCACAGGTTCATTGGCAACTTCGGTATTATCATCCTGCTTATGACATTGATTATCAAGCTGGTTACCTTGCCATTGACTTACAAGTCCCTGGCTTCTTCAGCCAAGATGAACGCTCTTAAGCCGGAGATTGAAAAGATCAATGCCAAGTATCCTAAGGAGGATGATGCGCTGAAGAAGCAGCAGGCTATGATGGACCTGTACAAACGTGCCAATGTAAGTATGATGGGCGGTTGTCTGCCTATGTTGCTGACAATGCCTATACTCTGGGCAATGTTCCGCTTCTTCCCGGCTTCGATAGAGCTTCGTCAGCAGCCATTCTTGTGGTGTCATGACTTGAGCGCTTATGACAGCATCTGGGACTTCGGCATACGCATACCGCTGCTTGGAGACCACCTTTCTCTCTTTGCCCTGCTTATGGCTTTGACTATGTGGGCGTACTCCAAGCTTACCATGAGCAACCAGCCAAGTTCCAATGACCCTAGCACCAAGAGCATGCAGTTTATGAGCGTGTGGATGATGCCGATTATGATGTTCTTTATCTGCAACAATCTTTCGGCTGCGCTCAGTTACTACTATCTCCTTTCACAGCTTATTTCGATAATCACTACCTGGATTATCCGCAGGTCTGTAGATAAGGAGGCGATTCTTGCCAAGGTCCGTGAGTCTTATGGCAAGCCTCTTCCTAAGAGCAAGTGGCAGCAGACTCTCGAGCAGGCGCAGAAGATGCAGGAGGAACAGCTAAAACAGCAGCGGAGACGCAGATAATGGCTATTTATGACAATATCAAGGCATTGCGGGCTTCACTTCCGGACGGAGTGAAGCTCGTTGCGGTTTCTAAGTATCATCCTTTCGAGAGGATAGTGGAGGCTTATGAGGCGGGGCAGCGTGATTTTGGCGAGAATCGTCCGCAGGAGCTTCAGAAGAAGGTTATTGCGATGCGTGAGTGGCTTGGTTCAAGGGGTCTCGAGGATGATGTTAGATGGCATTTTTTGGGTCATCTGCAGACTAACAAGTTGAAGATGGTTCTTCCTTATGCTTCTCTTGTTCAGTCTGTTGATTCGCTTCATCTTCTTCAGGAAATCAATGCCTGGAGCCTCAAGAACAATATTGTTACCGATGTGCTTCTGGAGATGCATATCGCGGCAGAGGAGAGTAAGCAGGGCTTTGTTGAAGAGGAAGTGCTTGAGATTATGTTTGCAAACACTTCTTACAGGGGAGTGAGGATTTGTGGTCTTATGGGTATGGCTTCTCACGTTGACGATGAGGCTGCCATCGATGCGGATTTTTCTCGGATCGAGGACTTTTTCCACTATCTCAAGGACCTTTTTCCTGAACTTGAGTGCTTTAGGGAGCTTTCCATAGGTATGTCTTCCGACTGGGAAATAGCTGTTTCGCACAGTGCGAGCATAGTACGTATAGGAACGGCTATTTTTGGAGATAAAGAATAAAACTAATTCTATATTACTTATACGACAGTAGCCACCCTGCGGTCCTTCCCACTTCGTGGGCCCCTTCCCTTTTCGGGAGCCAATGCCGCCAGGTGGCTACTGCCGCATCCATAATCTAACACTTTTTTTCATAAAACAGTAGCCACCCTGCGGTCCTCCCCACATACGTGGGTCCCTTCCCTTTTCGGGAGAAGGTGCCGCCAGGTGGCTACTGTCGTATCAGATAGAAACTACTTTTTCTGGTATTTGTCGGCGGCTGCCTTCATCTTTTCGGCACGCTCGGCACTGTTCGGGTGAGAAGAGAACATCTTTGCTACAGCGGAAGAGCTGGCAGAACTGCCTGAGAGCTCGACGAGCTTATTGAGAGCATTGCACATGCTGTAAGCGCTTTGGCCTCTGGAAATGGCAAACTCGAAACCATACTGGTCAGCAGCATATTCCTGCTTCTGCGAGAACTGAGCATTGATGAAAGCCTGAGAGATGTCACCAAGAGTTGAAGCAGCGATGGCACCGACATTGCCGGCAGCAGCTACAACGTCAACTGCAGCGGCAGCAAGATAGGCCTTCTTCATGGCATTCTTGGTATCCTGATGAACAAGATGTCCCAACTCGTGCCCGATGATAGCAACAAGTTCCTCATCATTCATCACATCCATAAGCCCCGAATAAACCCTGATGGACCCGTCACCGCAAGCAAAAGCATTGATCTCGTTAGTCTTGTAAACAGCAAAATTCACATCAAGCTCACCAGCCTTGTCCACACCCTTCATCAGTTTGTTCAAACGGGTAGCATAGCTGCCCCTGTCAATGCTAGCCTCGGCATCCATCTGTGCAATGGACGCCTTGCAAAGCGCAATAATCTGCTCGTCAGTAATGCTTGCGGCAGTAACCGCTTTACCGGCAGCCGAAGCCAAAGCCTGCTCATTCCAATTGATCTTCTGCAGCAGGGAACAGCCTCCCAACGCAAGGCAACAAATACCCAATAGTACAAGTCTTTTCATAATATATTCTGAATCATTGATTTAGCAATTTTGTTGGATGCCCCATCTCCTCCGAGCACAGTACAGATATCACCATAATCACAAATCATACTGTCCCTGTATTCTTCATCAAAAAGAAGTCTCAAAACCTCCTTTTCAAGTTCATCCACGTTAAAATCCTCCTGGATGAGCTCACGGAAGGCTAACTTGTCGATACATAGGTTGCCAAGAGAAACATATTTGATATGGTCCATCACGTGAAGTACATGCCGTGCAATCCACGCTGTAAAGGCTCCGGTTGACCAGCATACAACCTGAGGCGTACCGATGATTGCCGTCTCAAGCGAAGCAGTCCCGGAATTGACAATGGCAGCCCTGGCGTGCGAAAGGACAGGATAGGTCTCTCCCTGCACAACTTTCACCCTATCTGCAAGCCCGGGTGGAACCAACTTGCGGTACACTTCAACGTCAACGGACGGAGCTGCAGCGATAACATATTGCAAGTCAGCACATTCTTCCCGCCTTGAGAGCCTTTCCACAAGCTCCGTGCACACAGGCATCATCCTTCGGATTTCTCCACTTCGGCTACCTGCAAGTATGGCAACATAATCGCGCCCGTCCAAGCCGCAGCGGCCACGGAACTCCTCCTGACTCTCTCCAATTGCAGGACAATTCCTTATTGCATCAAGCAAAGGGTTGCCGAGATATACATAAGGAATCTTATGCGCTTCGAAATATTTGCATTCGAAAGGGAAGATAATGTACAGCTTGTCAACATACTTTTTCAGCTGCCTGTTCCTTCCGGCCCTTGAAGCCCAGGTCTTCGGGGCAATATAATAAAAGACCCTGATGCCTCTCTTGTGGCAGAAACGCGCAATCTTCATATTAAATCCGGGATAATCGACAAGAATGACTACATCCGGATTGTATGAGAGTATATCTGCCTTGCAGTCAGACAGTTTGCGAAGAAGATAACCCGCCTTTCCAAGCACGTCACCCAGCCCCATGACCGCACCGTCCTTGTAGTGCCTGACCAGTTCTCCACGGCCCGCGCTTGCCTGCAGCATCTTCTCGCCCCCGAAAAAGCGGAAGCGCGACTGCGGGTCTTCGGAAAGCAGACCCTTGATGAGATTGCTGCCGTGCAGGTCCCCGGAGGCTTCTCCGGCAATCAGATAATATCGCATAGGCGGGAGAATTCTTCCTTATCGCTGTTGTCGATGCAGTATGGAACGACACTGATCCAGCCGGACTTGAGCAGCTTGTGGTCGGCTATCGCCGGATCGGTGCCGCAATCGACGAAGTCGCCGAGGATAACATATGCGCTTTCGCCTTCTTCGAGAGCGTCGAGGTAGGCGAGGGCTTCGCTGCCGGGCTCGAAACGGCCGGATGAGAGGAATTGACGGTAAGGAACGAACTGGTCCTTCCAGTATCCCATTCCCATCAATGCAGGCTTGACCCCGAGTATCTTCTCCGCCGGAATGTCCGGGAAATTGATATTGTAGGCAAGTCCAGCCTTGTCGGGCCAGTTTGCAAGTATTTTGTGGAGAATGTCCGGGAAGAACTTTTCCACGACAGAAAAGTCGGCATCGGGACTAAGGTTGGAAAGACTGACGGCGACTGCCTTGACCCCGTTGATTACGCCTTCGGTGCTGGCCCCGACGGTTCCGCTGTAAAGTGCTGCTACAGCGGCGTTTGAGCCGTGGTTAATGCCACTGACCACAAGGTCGGGCCTTTCGCCTCCGAATATTATGTCGATTCCGTATTTTATGCAGCAGGACGGGGTAGCGTCAAGGTACCACCAGTCGGCGCCGTCCATTTCTCCGATATGCTTTGCCGCAACCGGCTTCATGCCAATGGTAATGGCCAGCGACATTCCGCTCTGAGGATGTTTCGGAGAGACTACCGTGACGTCGCCGAAACGGGTGAGCATTTTTACAAGGCAATGTATGCCAGCGGCCTTGTAGCCGTCATCATTTGTTACAAGTATCTTCATTCCCCTCATTTTTATTCGCAAATTTAATAAAAGATGCTTAAATTAGTGCTATGAACACTAAACTAGCTTTAATCGCACTGCTTGTCGCAGTTATCCCTGAGTCTGCCGAACTCGGCGCAAGGGGCATTTACCGCAAGGGATGGATAGATTTTAACAAGAACGGCCGTATGGACGTTTACGAGAACCCCGCTGCCCCGGTCGAAGAAAGGGTTGCAGATCTGCTTTCTCAGATGACAATCGAAGAAAAGACCTGCCAGATGGCTACCCTCTACGGCAGCGGCCGCGTCCTTGAGGACAATCTGCCTACTGATGCCTGGAGGGACCGGGTGTGGAAGGACGGCATAGGCAACATCGACGAATCAGATACAGAGGTGGTTCGTTGAGCAGACAAGGCTTGGCATTCCGGTAGATTTTACGAATGAAGGCATTCGCGGACTGTGTCACGACAGGGCTACCTATTTCCCTTCGCAAAGCGGTCAGGGCGCCACTTGGGACCGCAATCTCATACGCAGGATAGGGGAGGCGGAAGCTGCCGAGGCCGATGCTCTAGGTTACACCAACATATACTCTCCCATACTTGACATATGTCAGGACCCGAGGTGGGGAAGGGCTGTCGAATGCTATGGGGAGGATCCTTTCCTTGTAGGA
>SFJA01000057.1 GCA_004556005.1 Bacteroidales bacterium
TCCTTTCCGACTTTGCGCCGAGCATCACGCGTTCTTACTTATATTTGCTAAATTGGGTCATAAAGAGTATTTTTGCAAGTTATGATACCGCAGGAGACAGTTGACAAGATACTCGACACAGCCCAGATAGCCGACGTGGTCGGAGACTATGTGAGCCTGAAGCGTCGTGGAGCCAGCCTTGTCGCCTGCTGCCCGTTCCACAACGAAAAGACCCCTTCTTTTTACGTAACCCCATCCAAGGGAATCTACAAGTGCTTCGGCTGCGGAAAAGCCGGCACTGCGGTAGGATTCGTGATGGAAATGGAGCATTGCGAATACCCCGACGCCCTCCGCCTGCTTGCCAAAAAGTACAACATCGAGATTCAGGAAGAGGAGGAAAGCGCGGAGCAGATCCAGCAGAGGCAGCACCGTGAAAGCCTGCTCCTTGTATCCCAGTTCGCTATGCAATTCTTCTCCACCGCGCTCAAGAGCGGTGAGGGACGCGATGTCGGCTATGCCTACCTGCGCCGCCGCGGGCTCGAGGACGCGACCATAGAGCGCTTCCACCTCGGCTGGGCCCCTCGCGGACGCAGGACGCTTGTCGATGCTGCAGTTGCCGCCGGCTACAAGGAAGAGTATCTCGTCGATGCAGGACTTGCAGTCCGCAACGAGGACGGAACGCTCAGGGACAAGTTCCGCGAGCGGGTTATGTTCCCTATTTTTTCCGTCAGCGGCCGCGTTATCGCGTTCAGCGGCAGGACCCTGCGCTCGGACATCGACGCAAAATACGTCAACACCGCCGACACCGAAATATACAAAAAAAGCAACATACTGCTCGGAATCTACCACGCCAAGTCGGAAATGGCGCGTATGCAGAAATGCTATCTCGTTGAGGGCAACGTAGATATGGTGATGATGTACCAGCACGGCATAAAGAATGTCGTCGCATCCTGCGGCACCGCCCTGACCACTGAACAGGTCCGGCTCATAAAGCGCTTCACCGACAACGTGACCCTGATGTACGACGGCGACTCCGCAGGCATACACGCCGCCGAAAAGGGCACCCCGCTGCTGCTGTCCGAGGGACTCAACGTCCGCCTGGTCCTGCTCCCCGACGGGATGGACCCGGACGAATTCTGCCGTAGCCGCAGCCTGGATGAGGTCCGCAGCTTCTTCGACAGGAACGAATGCGATTTTATCGAATTCCTCAGTACCCGTCTGCTGCAGGAGTCCGCGGGGGACCCGGTGAGAAAGAGCGAGCTGATAAACAGGATAGTTGACATCATCGCCTGTATCCCGGACCAGATAAAGAAGTCGGTGTACATACAGCAGACCGCCTTGCGTTTCGGTATAGAAGAGTCGCTGATTTACAACAGGATAAAGCAGGAGAAGAACCGGAACCGCAGTCCTCTCGGTCAGACCGCGCAAGCGCAGGAAGTACAGCCGGTGCAGGCCTACGAACCGGAAAACAGGCTGCTCGCGCCGGCAGAAAGGGACCTGCTCGGCTTCCTGCTCGGACACGGATGCACCTTTCTGGATTTTGAAAGCGACTCGCAGTACTACAGCAGCAACGAAGAGGACAGGCTTACCGTCGCGGACTTTATCCGATGCTCCTTCCTGGACTCGGATGTTTCTATGGTAAACAGCTTGTATGCAAGAATTTACGATGCATACTACGAGTTGTATGACCAAGGCGACCAGCAGGACAGGATTGTCAAGAAACTGCTCGACTCACCCGACCGTCAGATGGCGTCCCAGGTGCTTTCCCTCTCGAGCGAAAAGCACGACCTGACAGTAAAGGACTTCAGGGACTCGCTTACAGCGGTGCCGTCCTGGTTGGTCAAGAATGTGCCCAAGGCCCTGCTCGTATATGCCGAAAGGCGGCTGCAGAACGACATTGAAGGGCTGAAGCGCAAGCTTGTGGTCTGTAGCGAAGATGCTGAGCGAGAGGCTCTTATGAAGGAAATAGTACTGACGCTCACAAAGCAGAAACTCATCAAACAAAAGTTGGACAGAGAAAAGAAATAGCTATATGGAAAAGAATCACAAAAGAACCCTGGTAACCTGCGCGCTCCCTTACGCCAACGGTCCGGTGCATATAGGACACCTTGCCGGCGTATATGTGCCTGCTGATATCTATGTCAGATATCTCAGGATGAGAGGGGAGGACGTGCTCTATGTCTGCGGAAGCGACGAGCACGGAGTGCCGATTACCATCAAGGCCCGCCAGCAGGGCTGCACTCCGCAGGATATAGTTGACAAGTACCACAAGATCATCAAGGACTCGTTCTCCGGACTCGGAATCAATTTCGACATATACGGAAGGACCAGTTCCGAGGTGCACGAAAAGAACGCATCCGAGTTTTTCCGCAAGCTGTATGACGAGGGCAAATTCATAACCAAGGAGTCCGAGCAGTACTATGACCCCGAGGCAAAGACCTTCCTGGCAGACAGATACATAGTCGGAACTTGCCCTAAATGCGGCGCGGAAGGCGCCTACGGCGACCAGTGCGAAAAATGCGGAAGCACCCTCAGCCCGGAGGAACTCATAAACCCGAAGTCCAAGCTCAGCGGCGCGGAACCGGTAAAGAAAAAGACAACGCATTGGTATCTGCCTCTCAACAGATATGAAGAGTGGCTCAGCAAATGGATACTTGAAGGCCACAAGGAGTGGAGAAGCAACGTTTACGGACAGTGCAAGAGCTGGATAGACGGCGGCCTGCAGCCACGCGCCGTATCCCGCGACCTTGACTGGGGTGTACCCGTCCCTGTCGAGGGAGCCGAAGGAAAGGTGCTCTACGTCTGGTTCGACGCCCCTATAGGCTACATCTCCAATACTCAGGAACTTCTTCCGCAGTCGTGGGAACAGTGGTGGAAGTCAGATGACACCCGCCTCGTGCACTTCATCGGCAAGGACAACATCGTCTTTCACTGCATCGTCTTCCCGTCAATGCTCAAGGCCTACGGCGACGGATACATACTTCCGGACAACGTGCCCGCGAACGAATTCCTCAATCTCGAGGGAGACAAGATTTCGACCTCACGCAACTGGGCGGTATGGGCTCACGAGTACCTGGAGCAGTTCCCGGGCAAGGAGGACGTCATGCGCTATGTCCTGACCGCCAACGCCCCGGAGACCAAGGACAACGACTTTAGCTGGAAGGACTTCCAGGCACGCAACAACAGCGAGCTGGTGGCTATCTTCGGAAACTTCGTCAATCGCGCCATCGTGTTGACTCACAAGTATTTCGGAGGCAAGGTTCCGGCATGCGGAGAACTCCTGGACATTGACCGTGAAGTCCTTGCATCCATCCCGGAACTCCGTGCTTCCCTCGAACGGAACATAGAGGGCTATCACTTCCGCGAGGCGCTCAAGGATGCTATGTCAATCGCCCGCGCGGGCAACAAGTATATCTCCGACACCGAGCCTTGGAAGGTCGCAAAGACCGATATGGAGCGCACCGGCACCATACTCAATGTCTGCCTCCAGATCTGCGCCGACCTCGCCATCGCCTTTGAACCTTTCACTCCTTTCGCCTCCGAGAAACTGCGCAAGATGCTCCGCGTATGCATCTGCGCCGGCGTTGACCACCGTCAGGGAGAACAGCAGACCGTCAATACCTACAAGCCGGGCGAGGGCGCTGCAATCCACACTGTATCAGTGGCTTCCAGTTTCGATACTGCTGCCCTGAGGGCTTCCTGCCCGGGCGCAGCCTGCAATGTATGCCTGAACTGGGACAAGCTCGGAGACGCCGCCATCCTTCCGGAAGGCCACGAGATAGGGGAGGCCGAACTTCTCTTCGCCAAGATAGAGGACGAGGCCATCGATGCCCAGCTCGCCCGCCTGGAGGCCATCCGAGCCGAAAGGGAGGCCGCTGCCAAGGCCGAGGCCGCAAGCGCAGTGACCCCTCAGAAGGACGAATGCAGTTTTGAACAATTCGCCAAGATGGATATCCGCACCGCGACCGTCCTCGAGGCGGAGCGTGTGCCCAAGACGGACAAGTTGCTCAAGCTTACCATAGATACCGGCATCGACAAGCGTGTGATAGTGTCGGGAATTGCACAATTCTACTCGCCTGAGGATATGCTCGGCAAGCAGATATGCATACTCGCCAACCTCACGCCGAGGGTAATACGCGGCATCGAGAGCCATGGAATGATATTGATGGCCCGTCAGGGTGACGGCAAGATGCGCTTCATAACCCCGCAGGAGACGCTCGCAAACGGTGCAGAAATAGGCTAGAGCTTGCGTATGACATTGAGGCCGTCGCGAAGTGGCAGTATGAGCTGCTCTACGCGGCGGTCTTTCGTTACCATATCGTTGAATGCTGTAACTCCGGCGGTCTGCTTGTCGCTTGGCACGGGGGCGGCATAGACCTTCCCGTCCCAGAGCACGTCGTCGGCGATGATGAGCCCGCCCGGACGCAGCAGGGGCATAACCAGCTCATAGTAAGTGCAGTACTCCCTCTTGTTGGCATCGATGAATGCGAGGTCGTAAACCCTGTCCTGAAGCCTCTGAAGCGTGCTGCAGGCATCCCCGATGTGCAGGCTTATCCTGTCCGCAACCCCAGCCCGCTCCCAGCCTTCGAGTATGAGTTCCTCGAGCTCGTCGTTTATTTCCAGAGCGTCCAGATGGCCGTCAGAGGGCAGTCCCAGAGCCATGCAGCAGGCCGAATAGCCCGTGAAGGTGCCAATTTCCAGCACGTTGCGGGCGCCGCTTATTTCTACCATCATTTTGAGAAACTGCCCCTGTACGCGTCCTGAGAGCATACGGGGGTAGTTCGTTCTGATGTTTGTCTGTTTCTCTATCCAGTCAAGTGCATCGCAGTGAAGGTTGCAGTGCTCCCTGAGGTATCTGTCACAAGATGTTTCCATTCCTCTTGTTGATGGAGTTGCGTTCCTTGTCTGTAAACTGCTTGTCCGCAGGAGTGCTGTATTTTTCCTTCTTGAAGTAGAAGAGCTCGTGGGTATCGGTGGATATGAGCATCTTGTAACAGTATGAGTCAAAGTCGATTGACAGCGGGGCAATCACTATGCCGGCAAGGGTGTTTGCGTCTCCGTTCTCCAATGCCTCCCACGCGGCCTGCTCGTCAAGCACCACCCTGCGTCCGCCTAGATTCTTGCTGTTGTATGACTTGAGCCCGTTGTAACCCACCTTGTCGGAAGTCATCGCGTCTTCGGCGAAATTCTGCACTACGTCCAGAGCATAGCCCACGAAGCGCGCATCTGCAAAACCGTCTGCAAGTTCGGCAGCAACCGGAATGCGCACGACATCGAAAGGCTTGGCCTTGTTGTCAGGGTCGTCCTTCTTTCCTCCCTTGTCCAGGTTGATGAAAATGATGCCGTTTTCCTTGCTCAGATACAGGAAATAGTATTCGTTGCTCGACTTGAGCTCTTCGTATTCGCTCTCGCTGCAGATCTCGTAAGGCGAGCACAGCCATCTGCCTTCCAGTTCCTTCTGCAGCGTCATTGCCGTAATTGACTGACCCGCAGCTACTACCTTGGTAGTCTTGGAGTTGAAGTCATCCATACGGGCCTTCTTGGTGTAAATCTTGACCTGGCCCTGGGCGATGCCCTGAACCATCATAAGCATCGCTACCAATATCAAACTGAACTTTTGCTTTTTCATTTCGGTGCAAAGATATTAAATAATCATTATATTTGTATTTATGTCAGAGTATATCGTATCAGCACGCAAGTACCGTCCGGACTCTTTCGGGTCCCTTATCGGTCAGGACACAATAGCGCAGACGCTCAAAAACTCCATACTCAGGAACCAGCTCGCGCACGCCTATCTGTTTTGCGGCCCTAGAGGTGTAGGCAAAACCAGTGCCGCACGCATTTTCGCCAAGGTCATCAACTGCGCCCATCCTACCGCGGATATGGAGCCCTGCGGCGAATGCGAGTCCTGCCGCAGCTTTGCCGAAGGCCGTTCCTACTGCATTCACGAGCTCGATGCCGCCTCCAACAACGGAGTCGAGGACATCAGGGCGCTGGTGGATCAGGTGCAGGTACCGCCTCAGATAGGAAGGTACAGCGTCTATATCATAGACGAGGTTCATATGCTCTCCCAGTCGGCTTTCAATGCCTTTCTCAAGACTCTCGAGGAGCCGCCTGCGCACGCCATCTTCATCCTTGCAACGACCGAGAAGCACAAGATCATCCCGACCATACTCAGCCGCTGCCAGACTTTCGACTTCAACCGCATAGGCATATCCGACATTGTATTTAATCTCAGCAATATAGCACGCAAGGAAGGCATAACGATAGACGATGCCTCACTTCACGTCATAGCCCAAAAGGCGGACGGTGCGATGCGAGATGCGCTGACCATCTTTGACCAGACGGTAGCATTTTGCGGAAGCGACGTGCACTACGAGGATGTGATACGCAATCTCAACGTCCTTGATTACGAATACGGTTTCCGGCTCGTAGATGCTTTTCTGTCAAAGGATTACGCCAGTGCCCTGCTGATTTTTGACGAGGTGTTGCGCAAGGGCTTCAACGCGCTGTATTTCATTTCTGCGCTCGGAAGCCACCTGCGCGATCTTCTCGTCTGTCGCAGCGGCGCCCTCGACTCCCTGCTCAACCTGCCGGACACCCTGCGCGCCCGCTACGCCGAACAGGCCTCACGCTGCAGTGTAAGCTTCATTTTCGACGCACTCGGGGTCGTTTCCCAGTGCGAATCCGGCTACCGCACCGCTACCAACCAGAGGTTGCATATCGAATTCTCCCTTATGCGTCTTTCTTTCCTTGCCGGTGTTCCCGCCGAGCCCGCCGCCCGCACCGCCCCGGCAGCTGGCGCGCCTGCCTTGAGCACATCAGCACCAGCTTCGGATATGGCACCTGCCGCCGCTGGCGCCGCTTCGACGGTTGCCGCTGCAGCCCCTGCCCCTGCCCCTGGCGCTGCCGCTGCTATGCCGAAGGACGCTGAACCTGCCGCCGAACCTAACGCTCCGGGCGCCTCAGCCCCTGCCGCTGGCGCTGGCGCTGCCGCAAGAGCCGCTGCCACTGCTTCGAGCTCCTCCTCTACCCCGAGTACCTCCGCTGCTATGCCTAAGGACGCTGAACCTGCCGCCGATGATATTGCCGAGCGCCGCCGCCGGGCTGCCGCAAGACGTCCTAAGGGCAGCCTCTCGATGATGTCCCTGCTTGATGACATCGAGGTTGAGATAATGCCGGATGACGATGGCCCTGCTTCCGGCGGGCTGCCTTCGGAAGAATCCATCAAAGAAAAATGGAGCAGCATACTTGAGATGTTCAAGACTCAGCCTCGCCTCCAGAACGCATTGGGCTGCAGGGACTTGAAGTTTGCAGACAAGGACGGTAAGCGCATTGTGACCGTAACTGTATTTAACGAGGCGCAAAAGAAGTGGATAGAGGAAAACTCGCTCAGGAAGATAGAGTCCGAACTCCAGAAACTTGTTTCTAGCAAGCTGGTGCAGGTTTTGATAGATACCGAGCCTCAGGACAATACTGAGCGCATAATTTATACTGCCGCTGAAAAGGCGCAGGACCTTATGTCAAAAAATGAAGAGTTCCGCACGCTCGTGGGCTCTTTGGAACTGGATGTATAATTGAACGAATATGAAACTCCGCTGCGAGAATCTTGTAAAGAAATATGGCGTACGCACCGTTGTAAAGGGCGTATCGATGGAAGTGAATCAAGGAGAAATAGTGGGCTTTCTCGGACCTAACGGCGCGGGTAAGACCACGAGTTTCTATATGATTACAGGTCAGATAGTTCCTAATGAAGGAAAGGTCTTTCTCGAGGACGAGGAGATTACGGGACTTCCTATGTACAAAAGGGCCCAGAAGGGAATAGGCTATCTGCCCCAGGACGCGTCCGTGTTCCGCAAGATGAGTGTCGAGGACAACATAATGAGCGTAATGGAAATGTCCGGAATGGGAAAGGCGGAACGCAAGGAAAGACTGGAGTCTCTGATAGCAGAATTTAACCTCTCTAAAGTCCGCAAGTCTTTGGGAATTCAACTTTCCGGAGGTGAGCGCCGCCGTTGCGAGATTGCCCGGGCGCTGGCAATCGATCCGAAATTCATCCTTCTTGACGAGCCGTTTGCGGGAGTTGACCCTATCGCCGTGGAAGATATTCAGTATATCATTGCAAAGCTGAAATACAAGAACATAGGCGTCATCATCACCGACCATAACGTGGGAGAGACTCTGGCAATCACCGACCGCGCCTACCTGCTTTACGAAGGATCGATACTCCAGCAGGGTACGCCTCAGGCACTTGCCGCAGACGACGACGTAAGGACCAAGTACCTTGGCAGCGGCTTTGTGCTCAAACGCTCAGTTTCCGTGGAAAGGGCTCTCGCTGAGCACCTTGCACGGACCGAAAATGAATAATAAGCTAAGGGACTACAAAACGTAGTCTTTTATGTTTTGCTCGCTTATCGTGTCGTCTCCCAGAATCATCAGGCGCTCGACGACGTTGCGCAGTTCCCTGATGTTGCCTGGCCAGTGTTTCTGCTGAAGCATAGCAATCGCTTCTTCGGAGAAATTCTTCCGCGGCATGGCGCTTTCCGCGCAAATGCTTTCCACAAAATAAGATACGAGTTCCGGAATGTCCTCCTTGCGCTCGTCGAGTGACGGGACCTTGATCTCGATGACGCTCAGTCTGTGGTAGAGGTCCTCCCTGAAGCGCCCGGCTTCTATTTCGTTTCGCAGATTCTTGTTGGTAGCGGCAATTACCCTCACGTCCACGGTGATGTCCTTGTCCGAACCAACCCTTGAGAGTTTCCTTTCCTGAAGCACCCTGAGAACCTTTGCCTGGGCGGCAAGACTCATGTCGCCGATTTCGTCAAGAAACAGAGTACCGCCGTCAGCCTGCTCGAATTTGCCCTTGTGCTGCTTGATTGCCGAGGTGAACGAGCCCTTTTCGTGTCCGAACAGTTCGCTCTCGATGAGTTCGCTCGGGATGGCGGCGCAGTTCACTTCGATATACGGCATGGCGCTGCGCTTGCTCTCCTGATGCAAGCTCTTGGCTACCAGTTCCTTGCCGCTTCCGTTTGCTCCGAGAATGAGCACTCTTGCATCGGTCTGGGCAACCTTGCCTATCATCTCGCGTATGTGTTCGATTGCAGCAGAATGTCCAATCATCTGCTGCCCGAATACCTTCTTTTTGAGTATCTTGGTCTGGCTTACGAGAGTTGCCTTGTCGGTCGCATTTTTTACTGTAATCAATATGCGGTTGAGGTCCAGAGGCTTCTGAATAAAGTCAAACGCGCCCAACTTGATGCATTCCACAGCCGTTTCAATGTCGGCGTGTCCGGAAATCATCACGACAGGGGTGTCAATACCCATTTCCTCTATTTTTGCCAGAAATTCGGTTCCGTCCAGGTTAGGCATCTTTATGTCGCTGAAAATCACGTCATAATGCTCTTTTGCCACCATCTCCAAAGCGATTGCGCCATCCTCGGCGGTATCCGCCAGGTAATCCTCATCTTCAAAAATACCCTTCAGAGTCGAGCGTATAGCCCTTTCATCGTCAATTATCAGTATCCGCATATCTATTGTTCTTATGGCCTGCGCAAATCGCACCGGTCGTATTGATCTTCCAAAGATAATAAAAAAATTGGATTGTGAACGGTCTTTCTTCGTCCAGCCGCTTCTTATGCAAACCCGAGGCCATTCTGACCCGGGCGTAGAAGATGTTGCAGCCAAAAACGCTTGCTTAAAATTTTGCGGATAATATCAGATGTATTATATTTGCTTTCTATGGTAATACCTGACATCATTATTGCAATCGACGGCTACTCTTCTACAGGCAAGAGTTCATTCGCCAAACTAGTGGCTTCACGTTTCGGATTCCTCTATCTCGACTCCGGAGCCCTGTATCGCGGCGTGACCCTTTTTGCCCGGGAGGAAAGACTCATCAGCCGTTCAAACGTCATAGATCCACGCCTGGAAAAGGAACTCGATAACCTCGACCTTCACTTTTCTCCTGACGGGAGACTATATATGGGCGACCGCTGCATCGAGCCTCAGATACGCACGCTCGAAGTCAGCTCCCAGGTCAGCCCCATCGCAGCAGTGCCATACGTGCGCAACTACGTGGACAGCATACTTCACGCCTACGGGAGCAAGGGCCGTATCGTAATGGACGGCAGAGACATAGGCACGGCGGTATTTCCCGATGCCCAGCTCAAGATATTTATGACCGCGAGCGACGAAGTGAGAGCCAGACGAAGATACGACGAGATGGTTGCAAAAGGCGAACATCCTTCCCTTGAAGACGTGGTCCGCAACCTGCGTGAACGTGATTACATAGACTCGCACCGCGAAGTCAATCCGCTCCGCAGGGCAGAGGATGCGTTCCTGCTCGACAACTCCGAGATGGGATTTACCGAGGAACTCGCCTGGATACAGGGTTTGATGCAGGGTAAGTTCAATTTGTTATGATCAGAGTCCAGATCGATGCCCATTCCGGATTTTGCGGAGGCGTCATCAAAGCAATCAATGCTGCCGAGTCATTCTTATCCGGCGGAGGAAAGAAACTCTTCTGCCTCGGATCGATAGTGCACAACGAAGAAGAAGTTGCACGCCTTGGGGCAATGGGTCTGGTCCCGATAGACCTCGACGACCTTGAAACCTTGCCCGATATGACAGGTGAGACCCTTCTCATCCGCGCTCACGGCGTACCCCCTTACATATATGACATCGCCCGCAAGCTGGGATTCAGGATAATTGATTGCACCTGCCCGGTGGTCCTCAAGCTCCAGCAGGACATCAAAGCGGCCTACGACTCCTGCAACAGCAATGACAAAGTGCTGATATTCGGAAGGATAGGCCATCCCGAGGTGCTCGGCCTCGTCGGCCATACGGACGGGAACGCGATAGTGTTCGAGAACGAAAACCAGCTCGAGGACATAATCTCCTCCGGCATTCTGGACAAAGCGGACAAGGTCGAATTCTTCTCTCAGACGACCAAGAGTCCCGTGCAGTTCGCCGCCCTGTCCGAGCGTCTTGCCGAGGTATGCGGCGACAGGCTCCGCGTCCATCAGACCGTCTGCTCGCAAGTCGCATCCAGGCACGAAGAACTTGCCACCTTTGCCCGGTCCCACGATGTCATCGTGTTTGTTTCGGGCAAGTCCAGTTCCAACGGACGGGTGCTCTGCGACCTGTGCAACAGTGCGAATTTCCGCACCTATCACATCTCGACATTGGACGACTTGCAGTCGGTATGGTTCCGTCCGGATGACTTTGTTGGCGTGTGCGGAGCAACTTCCACACCGCGCTGGCTCCTCGAAAGGGTGGCGACCGCAATAGAAAATTTGCATTAGTCTGCACCTTTTTGTAAATTTGCCCGATTGTTCTGAATATTAGACAGATGTAAGGATCAACTATAGATTACTTAAACAAATAACAGATATTTTTATGGCAACAACAGCTGATTTTAAAAACGGACTCTATCTCAAGTACAATGACAAGCCTTGTATGATTGTGTGGTTCCAGCACGTAAAACCTGGCAAGGGACCTGCTTTCGTAAAGACCAAACTCCGCAACCTGGAGAACGGACGCATTCTTGAAAACACCTTCACCGCCGGTGCGAAAATCGAAACCATCGACGTTGAGCGCCGCCCTTACCAGTTCCTCTATGCCGAGGAGGACGGATT
>SFJA01000058.1 GCA_004556005.1 Bacteroidales bacterium
CATGAAGAGGGTTGCCGTGAACAGTAAAATTGTAAGATTCCTTTTCATCCTAAAGAATTATTCCCAACCGAAATTCTGGGTGATATTCGGGTTGTTTGTAATTACGTTCTGTGAGATAGGATAGAGGTACTTCTTAGAGTTCCACTCAAGAGGGTAGTGGAAAATCATATAGCCGTGGTCACCTTCTGAAAGCGAGAGGGACTGCTGGCCGCCTTTCGTGGTTACCTTGAAGTTGTACTCGGAAATCTCCTTGCTGCCGTCGAAGGTAACAGGGCCATGGTATGCATAATGGGTTGCGTCTTCTTTTTTGTTAACCCTTACATATTCCTTGGTTTCCTCATTGTATTTGTACATCCAGTATTTTCCGTCACCGTCTCCCTGGAGGAAGGTAGGGTTGAAGAGGAAGCCGTCCTTTGCATCTTCCTTGGAAACCCAGATGCCAAGAGTACCCTCGCCATTGGTTCCGCGCATAGGGACAATGCTCAGACAGTGCCATCTTACGAGGTCGTCATAGCGTCTGCCCTCATAACCCAGCTCACAAACCCTCTCGCGGCGGATTTCAACTATGTCCGGAGTGAGGTAGGATTTGAGTTCTGCAGCACGGCTGCCCTGGATGTCGCCCTCTTCATAGTCGTATGCGTCAGCATAGTACTTATAGAGGGCAGGATCAACCTTGGCAGGGCGAGAAGTACCCGTCATGCCGGCTCTCTTCCTGAGGGCTCCTATCGTGAGGTCCCAGTCGGCGTCACTCAAGACACCGCCGTTGAGTTCGGCCTTCGCCTCTGCATAGTTGAGAAGGATTTCGGCATAACGGAAGATAGGAATTGAGTTTCCGCATTTTGCAACGTTGAACTGGTTCTCTTCCTCGATATTGTACTTGATGAGATTGTAACCGGTAGGGGTGAGGGAGCAAGGCATATACTTGTAAGGAGTGGTTCCGTTGTTTGCCTTGTAGGTCCAGCCCACGTGGTTGACCGTTGCATTCAGACGAGGGTCGCGGCCGTTGTCTGCAGCAAGTTCTTCAAGCAGGGAAATCTTGTCTGTCTCCATAGGGGTTCCGTCAATCTTGAGGAACTGGTTGACATAGTTCTTTGTAGGAGACGGAGCAATGGTGTTCGTTCCGCGGAAGTCAGAAGTAAGCGAGTGGGTAACGGTGTTGGCCTCGTCGGTGGAGTATTCGGCTACCCAGATCATTTCAGGATTGCTGTAAAGCTTTTCCGTAACGAAGTTCGCAGCATAATTGCCGTTGAGTTTGAACTTGCCGGAGTTGATGATCACTTCGCTTGCCCATACGCTGATTTCAAGCAGCGACTTCCAGTCTCCGTACTCATTGGTCCATGGAGTCATGGTGGAGCGGTTCACGTCGTGATATTTCCTGAGGGTTCCCTCGTAAAGGGCAATCTGGGAAAGATAAGCTGCTGCAACCCACTTGTTAATCTGCGCCTTGTAGCTGTCGTCTCCAAAGCAGTTCTCGACTGCGAACTTGAGGTCCTCGATACATTTGTTTACGACAAACTCGCGATTGTCCCTTGGGGCATAGAGCATAAGTGAATCGCTAGGATCCACGAGTTTGTCCTGCCAAGGAAGGTCGCCATAGACCTGAACCTTGTCAAAATGGAAATAAGCCCTCCAGAAACGTCCTACGCCCTGATAATGATTGTAAACTTCCTCCGGAATCTTTCCCTTGGCCTTTTCCATTCCGTAAATGAGGGTGTTGGCTCTACGTACATTGGTGTAGGACCATGCACCACGGTCTGCAGAGGTGTAAATGTCGTTAGGGAACCAGAATTTCGAAGGGTCTCGTTTGGAGATGAGATCGGTGCCGTTGTCACCGGCCGCGATGGCGTCTGCGTCAGGTCTGTAGGTCTGAATCAATCCCCTTGCAAACAGGTTGATTTCCTGTTCGTTGCTAAGGAAGGTGTCAGCTGCGACCTCGTCAACAGGCTTTACGCCGAAGAAATCATCGCAAGCCGTGAAACTCAGCGCAATTGCACAAGTCAATACAGTGTATATTATTTTTTTCATCTTTCTTGCGAATTAGAATGATAGGTTAATACCGAAAGTGAAGGTCATCAGCATAGGGTAGCTATAGCCTTCTCCCATACCGGAGTATCCTTTTGCGTGGTTGTTGGTGTCAGTGTCACCTGCCTCGATAACCTCTGGGTCGCACATTCTGTTATGCTTCTGGAGAGGGGAGTAGCAAGCGAGGTTCTCACCGGAGAAGTAAACCTTGAGAGTCTTGATCTTGGCCTTTTCCATAAGCTTGGCAGGGAAGGTATAGTCAAGGGTGAGGTTCTTCAGACGGAGGAAGCCCACGTTCTGGAGGAAGTGGTCGTTCGGAGTTGCGAGAGGACCTACGTTACGGTTTGCAACGTGGCTTCTCTGGGATGTCCAGTAAGGATTCTTGTCCATATTGGTAACTACCCACTTGTCGGAGCTTACGTCAATGTCAACCATCTTGCCGATCTGGTCCTTCAGCATATAGCCATAAGAGTGGTCGTACATACCGTAGAAGAAGCCGGAACCGTTGGAGAAGTACCAGTCCTTCTTGCCTATGCCCTGGAGCGCTATGCTAAGGCCGATGCCGTTCCAGTTGAAGTCGAAGTTCAGACCATACTGGTAGCGTGGCATTTCGTTGCCTATGACTTCGAGGTCGCCGTGGTCGTCGAGAGTCTGCTTTCCGATACCAATCTTGCCGTCACCGTCGATGTCGACATACTTGAGGTCGCCCGCGTACGCGCGATATACAGAGGTACCGTTCTGGTGGAAGGTATCGACGTTCCAGTCATTGGCCTCGTCATTGCTTGCAAAGATGCCTGCGGTGCGGAATCCCCAGATTTCACCCCACTCTTTTCCATTGTAAGGGCCGATGATGTAGCCGGTAGGGTTGTAGTAGTTGGTTACATAGCATACATTGTCGAAGAAGACTCCCTTGATGCTGTATCTGAAAGGCTTTCCTCCGAGATCGAAGCTGTCCTTCCACTGGAGCTGGAGCTCGTAACCTATGTCGCGGGTGGAACCGTAGTTGCCTTTAGGAGTGCTTGCTCCGAGCTGCTCAGGAAGCTTCGGACCGGCAATGAGGAGGTCCTTTGAGTCCTTGATGTAGAAGTCACCGGAGAAGGAAAGACGGTTCTTGAAGAGGTCGAAGTCGAGACCTACGTCATAGGTGGTGATGGTTTCCCAGGTTAGGGATTCCGGAACGAGAGTGGTAGGGGAGATGGTGTAAGGCACTTTCTCGCCGTTGATGAGGACGGAACTCTTTTCAATTTCCCACAGATCGAGGAATGCATAGTCGCTTATGTTCGCATTTCCGAGGGAACCGGCATTCGCGCGCAGCTTGAGGTTGTTCAGCCAGGATTTCGCACCCTTCATCCAAGGCTCCTCTGAGATTCTCCATCCAAAGGATCCTGAAGGGAAGAAGCCCCAGCGCTGGTTGACAGGGAAACGGGAAGAACCGTCATAACGGCCTGCGAGCTCGAAGATATAGCGGTTGAAGAGGGTGTAGTTGACACGGGCGAAGAAACCGGTTTCTCTTCTGTCATATCCGTCGTCTTCAACACTGTAGGTGTCGATGTCCATAAGCTCGAAAGAAGGCATCTGAGGGTACATCACGCCTTTTCTCTGCAGATAGAGTCTGCGGTAGTTGGTGCTTGCAATGTTCCAACCGGCCATTACGTTGAGGTCGTGCTTTTCGCCGAGTTTCGGAGTCCAGGTGCCGACCACGTTGGCTGCGATGTAGTCAGTGTTGTATCTCCAGTCAGATTTGTATGAACTTGAGTACTCGTTGTAGTTCTTTGTCGCGATAGGGCTGAGCTGTCCGGTCTGCATAGGGGAGAGGCGGAGCTGGCTTGAACGTATTGCCTTGTAGGTTATGTCAGCCGAAATCTTGAGCACGTCCTTGATAGGGGTGAAATCAAGAGTGGTGGTGGAAATGAGGTCGAGTTTGTCATTCTCCTGATAGGCCTCGTCATTGTGCCATGCGGTGTAGCAGGTGGCTGCGCCGGCAAAAGTGGTCGTTCCATCTTCGTTGAGAGGGACGAGCACCGGTTGTGCGCGGACGTCGAACTGGCGCTGGATTACGTATGAACCGCTGACGACGGTAGGCTGGTGGTATTTTCTCTTGAAGAAGTAGGCGTTCTCGGAAATCTTGAACCACTTGGTCACCTCGACGGAACCTTTGGCCCTGAGGCTTATGGAATTGAATTTCTCATTTCCGAAATTGTAGATACCGTCCTGGTTGTAGTAGCGGCCGCTTACGCTGAAGCTGGTCTTCTTGCTTGAGCCGGAGATGCTGAAGTTGTAGTTCTGGGTTATGTTGTAGTCCTTGTAGTAGAGATCGAACCAGTTGGTGCTGCCGTAGTAAAGGTAGGTTCCGTCCGGAGCATAGCCCCAAGGGTTCTGGTAGTACTCGTAGTCCGGTTCGTGCCAGCGTTTACGGAGTTCTTCAACATATTCAGGGGAGAAGGTGTCGTAGCCGTTGACCTTGGTAGGGTAGGTGCCATTGAGTCCGCCGCCGGCAACAGGGGTAGAGCCGGAGAACTGGGAGAAGAGGGCATAATACTGTGCCCACTCGTAACCGTCGGTAACGACTTCATCTTCCCAGAGCACGGTTCTGCGGTTGATACCTACGGATGCGTTGAAGTTGGCACTGATTCGGTCGCTTGCAGGTTTCTTGGTCGTAACGAGGATTACGCCGAATGCACCGCGGGCACCGTAAACGGCGCAGGATGCTGCATCTTTGAGGACAGAGATGCTCTCGACGTCTTCCGGGTTTACGGTCGAAAGGTCACCTTCCACGCCGTCGATCATCACGAGACAGCTTCCGCCCTGACCCATGGAACCGGTTTCAAGCTTCTTGCCGCCGCTGCTGCTGAAGTTTCGTGATTCGTATGATTTGCTGGCGTTGCCGCGGATGCTGATCGATCCCTGGTGGGAGGCTTTGCCATCGACGATTCCGATGCTGAGGCCGGCAACCTGACCCTGAAGGGATCTGGAGACCGTGGCGTTGGTCCTGTTCTGAAGTGTTTCGCCATCGACGGTCTCGACCGCGCCCACGAGCTGGGTCTTTTTGAGTGTACCGTAACCTACGACAACGGTTGCGTCAAGAAGTTCGGCATCGGTTTCGAGTACGAAATCGAGAGTGGCTCTGCCGTTGACTGCGACTTCCACCGTTTTGTAACCGATGTTCTGGCATACGAGAATGGCGTCAGAAGCGACAGAAAGACTGTACTTGCCGTCAAGATCTGTCGTAACGCCCTTGGTTGTGCCTTTTACCATGACTGCTGCGCCAAATACGGGCTCTCCGCCGGTGTCGGTCACCGTGCCGGACACAGTCAGGTTCTGTGCAAAAGCGGGAACGGCAAGCAGAATTGCCATTGCCACTGAGGCTAGCTTTGAAGTTAATCGTTTCATTGTCAAATAATTCCAGTGTTTTTCATTTCTGTAAGCCCAGAAAAACAATGTGGTTAGGTGTTTGTGTATTTATTTGTTTTACTTAATCGTTTAGAGTGCGAAATTATCAATAAAAAATTTTATATGCAACATTTGTTTTATTAAAAGGTTTTACTAAATTTGCACCCGTAAGTCCACACGGCTCAGGCCGGATTGAAAAGCATAATGTGTTAGGGCACCGCGAGGTGATCCTGTGTTTTTGTTTTGTATAAACGCAAAAAGACCATTATGAAAATTTCAAAATCATTTGCAGTCGGCCTTTCCGCGCTGGTTCTTCTCACCGCTTGTGACATAGAGAAGCCATACGAGGGAATTTCCGGTATTGACAAGAACAAGGCAAGGCCGATGAGTGTGACGCTTGACGAGGACAATCTTTCCTCGACAGGCATTTCCATCTATTGGGACGCTGCTGCCGCTGTTGAGGCGGGCGCCCTTTCCTTCACCGCCCAGCTCGTCACCGAGTATGGCGGAGCTGGTGACAACTACAATTCAAAGGTTTCCGTTACCATCGAGGCGACCGATGAGGTGGGCAACTACAATGACGCCGCCACATTCAACAAACTCACCAAAGGCGACCGCTACTATGTCAGGGTTCGCGCCAACTACGGTTATTCCGTATGGTCGGATTGGGAGTATCTCTGCAAAAATGGTGAGCCGGTGATGTATTCCGTGGGAATGGGTTATGTTTACGGCGAATTTTCAGCGCCGAATGAGTTTTTGGCTGCCGCTCGCACCTATGCTTCGATCAAGACCTCATGGGCCGTAGTCGGCCCTGCTGACGGATATGAAGTTTCTTACAAGGAAAGTTCTGCATCAGAATGGACTCTCGCCGGCAAGCCGGAACAGGCCGGTCTGACAACAGAGACATCATTTGTTGTCAAGGGCCTTGTCGAGGAAACCTCCTATGATGTGCGTGTCAGGGCATACAGGAGTGTTGTTGTCGATGAAGAGAGTGGGACAAAGGAAATTGAATGGAGCGAATACTCCGTAGCTTCAGAAATTGTTACTCCTTTCAAGCCTGATTTCAATCCGGAAATCAGTGACGAGGAACAGTTCCAGCGCTTCATCGAGGAGATTGCGGCACAGTCCGGTACCAGCGATGTCTTTACGCTGAAGAATGACATCGATCTCTCCGGAGTTGAATTCTCGGAGTTCCCTGAAGAGTTCAACGGCAAGTTTGACGGACAGGGCTTTAAGCTTAAGAACCTCGTTCTTGACGGCAAGAGCCTCTTCTGTAGTTCCGAAGGCGAAATCTGCAATCTGGTGTTTGACAAGTCCTGCCAGTTCTCCAATCCGTCCGGAACCTGGGGCGCGCTCGTGGCTGTGAATAAGGGTATAGTTTCCAATTGTGTTAACAATGCAGATGTCAATTTCTCTGCATACGGTAAAGATACCGAGGTAGGATGTCTTGTCGGCCGCACTACGGGCGAGGTTACCGATTGCGTCAACAACGGAAATCTTCTGTTCAAGGGTTCTGACGTACAGGCAAATTGCAGCTTCGGCGGTGTTGTCGGAATCATGTCCGGTTCTGAGGACCAGGTCCTTGTCAGCAGATGTGTCAATAATGGAGACATAATCTTTGAGAATACTTCCCAAAGCATGAATATCTATATCGGTGGTGTTATCGGCGGTACCCCTCAGACCGCGTTCAAGAGTTCTGCTCCGAAGAACTACGGAACCATAGCGGACTGCGAGAATAACGGAACCGTCAGCCTTAAGTGGTCTGTTTCTGCAAATGGCTCGTATTGTGATGTCGCCGGTGTGGCAGGATATGTTGAGGGATCTGTACTCTCTTGTACCAACAGGGGCGCTGTCTCCATCATTTCACCTAGCAATAATGCCGAAGCTTCCACCCGTCCTGCAGTCGCAGGTGTGGTTGCTGCCGTTCTCTATGACCTTAAGGGTTGCGTGAATGAAGGAAAGGTTTATGCCGAGGGCTGCTATGCTGCCGGCACCGCGGGCAATCAGGGTGCCATGGGCACCCATCAGCCTTGCTTTGCAGGTGTTGCCGGAGCTGTTGGAACTGACAACGACAAGCACCCCGACATCGTTGGAGAGGTTGTCGGCAATACGAACAAGGGCGTGGTAGAAACCGTGGCTATTCAGAAATCAGGCGCCAAAACCGAGTATTATGCCGGTGGTGTTTTCGCTTACTCCCACTCTCCTTTGGAAGGGTGCCGTAACGAGGGTGAACTGAAGTTCGCTCACGCATCCAGAAAGCAGAGGCTGGGTGGCGTTGTAGGTGCTCCCTACAAGGACATTACCTCTTGCAGCAATGCCGGCAAACTTACATTCGATGCGAAGGCAGGAGAGACCGGACGTGATAAAACCGGTTACGCAGCATATCAGAATTATATCGGTGGTATTGTCGGTATGCCTATGGTAACCATCAAGATCAAAGGCTGTTATAATACCGGTGCCATAGAGTTCAAGAACGGCTGGGCAGGTGGCGTTCTCAACTATGTGGGCGGTATCAACGGCAGCTATAATAAATCTCAGACAATGGAAGACTGCCATAACTATGGTCCAATCACCGTGACATCTTCCGAAGGCGTTTGCCTTTGCGTAGGTGGTGTATCGGGCGCTTTCAACGGTGTTATGACGGGATGCTCCAGCGAGTCGGATATCTCTGTTACAACCGGCACTCCAGCTGCTGGCAAGGAACACGAGGTCGGCGGTCTTGTAGGTTACACCAACGCAGATATTTACAACTGTACCGTTTCCGGTACCGTTACCAATAACGTTTCCGGAACCTATGTCGGCGGCCTGCTCGGAGGTTTCGGCGCAAACAACAGGCAGCTTGACGGCTGTACCATTAACACTACCGTAAGCGGAGAAGCTACTGCCGGTTCTATTCTGGGTCAGTTCAGAGGAGATGATCCTAAGAAAGAACCTGTTGTGACCACTCTGTATTACAGCAACATTGTTATTTCTCCGGCTTGCTCAGGTCTCCCAATTTGCGGCAATCTTCGTAATGATTATATCGTAGAGGGTACGATTCCTGCTGCAGAATAGCAATTGTATTCAGATTTTTCCGGAGGGGTCGGCATCAGCCGATCCCTCTTTTGTTTTTATATAATAATATGTATCTTTGCAGGCTAAAACAATTGAACGAATAATGATACAGATTACATTTCCTGACGGCAGCGTCAAGAGTTTCGAGGCAGGGGTAACTGCCTATGACATAGCGATGAGCATAAGCCCGAGACTTGCGGGTGACGTGCTTGCGGCAACCGTGATACCTGCATCTGACGCTACAGGGAAGGGGACAATATACGATCTTACTCGTCCCATTGACGAGGATGCATCGATCAGACTCCACAAATGGGAGGATCCGGAGGCGAAGAAGGTGTTCTGGCACTCGTCCTCACACCTTATGGCCGAGGCTCTCGAGGCCCTCTATCCGGGCATCAAGTTCGGAATCGGTCCTGCAATCGAGAACGGCTTCTATTATGATGTCGATTTCGGTGGACACCAGCTCACCGAGTCGGAACTGAAGGCCATCGAGGACAAGATGCTGGAACTGGCCCGCAGGAAGGAGAGCTTTGTGCGCACCGAGGTCAGCAAGGAGGATGCGCTCAGGAATTTTACCGAGAAGGGCGATGAGTACAAGTGCGAGCTTATAGGTGAACTAGAGGACGGCACCATCACTTTCTATCAGAATGGAGATTTCACCGACCTGTGCCGTGGTCCTCATTTGAAGGACACTTCCGTAATAAAGGCCGTCAAGCTGCTTTCCATAGCCGCTGCCTACTGGAGAGGCGATGAGAAGCGTCACATGCTCACCCGAATCTACGGCATCAGTTTCCCTAAGAAGTCGATGTTGGACGAGTACCTCGCTATGCTTGAGGAGGCCAAGAAGCGTGACCATCGCAAGATAGGCAAGGAAATGGAGCTCTTCACTTTCTCCCAGAAGGTGGGAGCCGGACTTCCTCTGTGGCTTCCGAAGGGAGCGGACCTGCGTTTCCGCCTGGAGCTCTTCCTCAGGAAAATCCAGCAGAAATACGGTTACCTTCCTGTGGTCACCCCGCACATAGGCAACAAGGAGCTTTATGTGACTTCCGGCCACTGGGAGCACTACGGCAGCGATTCCTTCCGTCCTATCACCACTCCTCAGGAGGGCGAGGAATACCTGCTCAAGCCTATGAACTGCCCTCACCACTGTGAGATTTACCGCAGCAAGCCGCGTTCCTACAAGGACCTGCCTATACGTCTGGCAGAATTCGGAACCGTTTACCGTTACGAGCAGAGCGGCGAGCTGCACGGCCTTACCAGGGTGCGCAGCTTCACCCAGGACGACGCCCATCTCTTCGTGCGTCCGGACCAGATCAAGGAGGAGTTCGAGAAGGTCATCGACATCATACTCTATGTCTTCAAGACCCTCGATTTCAAGAATTTCAAGGCTCAGGTTTCATTGCGCGATCCTGAGAACAAGACCAAGTACATAGGCTCGGACGAGAACTGGGCCAAGGCGGAGGCCGCCATCCAGGAGGCTGCCGCGGAAAAGGGGTTGCCGACCGTCGTGGAGACAGGCGAGGCCGCCTTCTACGGACCTAAGCTCGACTTTATGGTGAAGGATGCGCTCGGAAGGGAGTGGCAGCTCGGAACCATACAGGTGGACTACAACCTGCCGGAGCGCTTCGGGCTCGAGTACATAGGCAGTGACGGACAGAAGCACAGACCGGTGATGATCCATCGCGCCCCGTTCGGTTCGCTGGAGCGTTTCGTGGCCGTGCTGCTGGAGCACACCGCCGGAAAACTCCCTCTCTGGCTGACTCCGGATCAGGTGAATATCGTCCCTGTGAGTGAAAAATTCTCGGATTATGCAAAAAAAGTTTGCGAATTCTTGAATAATTACGAAATTCGCGCCTCTGTTGACGACAGAAACGAAACACTGGGCAAGAGGATCCGCGAGAGCGAACTCAAGAGGATACCTTTCCTGGTTATTGTGGGTGAGAAGGAAGAGAGCGAGGGCAGTGTTTCCGTTCGCCGTCAGGGAGGAATTGACCAAGGCTCGATGCCACTGAAGGATTTCGCCGAACTCGTTGCGGGTGAGGTGAAAGCCCAGTTGGCTTAGGCATATATATTATTGTTATACCATTATTTATTAGGAGGAAAAACTATCGCAGCACCATTTAAACCATCTGCCCCACGTCCGAGGCCGGCAATGGGAGCAGGACGTCCGAACCCTAACGGTCAGAGACCCGGGGGAAAGAAGGACGACGACGGATTGAGAATCAACGAAGAGATCACCGCATCTCAGCTTCGCCTTGTTGGAGACAACATCCCCGAGCCGGGCGTCTATAGCCGTTCGGCGGCACTGAGGATGGCGGAGGAACTTGAACTCGATCTGGTAGAGATTTCTGCGAAGGCGGATCCTCCGGTTTGCAAGATTCTCGACTACCAGAAGTACCTCTACCAGCAGAAGAAGAAGGCCAAGGAAATGAAGGCCAATGCTTCCAAGGTGGTAATCAAGGAGATACGTTTCGGGCCGAACACAGACGAGCACGACTTCCAGTTCAAGCTCAAGCACGCGAAGGAGTTCCTTCAGGAAGGTTCGAAGGTGAAGTCTTCAGTCTTTTTCAGAGGTCGTTCCATCGTGTATGCAGACCAGGGAGAGAAACTCCTCCTGCGTTTCGCCCTCGAACTTGAAGATTGCGGAAGAGCGGAGCAGATGCCTAAGCTCGAAGGCAAGAGGATGATAATGATGATTGCGCCAATAAAGAAAAAGTGATCCGCAGGTGCGGATTTCAGTCAATAATTAACATAAAATTTTTTCACAATGCCAAAGATTAAGTCCATCTCCGGTGCCAAAAAGCGTTTCACGCTTACCGGAACGGGAAAAGTGAAGAGAAAACACGCTTATCACAGCCACATTCTCACCAAGAAGACCAAGAAGCAGAAAAGAAATCTTGACCACTTCACTACCGTAGCAAGGGTAGATGAGAAGAGAGTCAAAGCTTTGTTGGCCATGTAATCAAGCCGATTACGAAGAAAAATTCATTAATGTTTAATTTGGAATGCAGTTGACAAGCTCCTCCGCTTATGAGGACACTGCCTCCATCAAAAGAAAAGATTTATGCCAAGAAGTGTAA
>SFJA01000138.1 GCA_004556005.1 Bacteroidales bacterium
CTGGACCGTGCTTCTATGGCTACCATCATCAACCCGGATGATAAGAATGCAATCGAAGCAGCACTGGCACTGAAGGATCAGACCGGCTGCAAGACCATCGTCGTTACCATGGGTCCTCCTCCGGCAGAAGGCATGCTGCGTGAGATCATGGCAATGGGCGTAGATGAATCCGTACTGGTATCCGGCCGTGAGTTCGGCGGTTCCGATACCTTCGCAACCTCCCAGATCCTGGCAGCAGCAATCAACAAGATCGGCATCGAGGATGACGACATTGTACTGTGCGGCCGTCAGGCAATCGACGGTGATACCGCACAGGTTGGCCCGCAGATCGCAGAAAAGCTGGGCCTGCCGCAGATTACTTATGCAGCAGACATCAAGGTAGAAGGCCGCGAAGTAACCGTAAAGAGAATGCTGGAAGATGGCTACATGACCATCAAGACCCAGACTCCGTGCCTGATTACTGCAATCAAGGAACTGAACACCCCGCGTTACATGAGCGTAGGCGGAATTTTTGAAACCTACAGCAAGCCGATGTCCGTATTCGACTTCAACACGCTGAAGGATGATCCGCTGATCGAGCTGGACACCATCGGCCTGAAGGGTTCTCCGACCAACATCTTTGCTTCGTTCACTCCTCCGCAGAAGGGACAGGGCGAGATGCTCGAAGGCGCTGACCAGAAGACTGTTGACGTACTGGTTGACAAGCTGCTGGCAAAGCACATCATTTAATTGAAAGGAGAAACAACAAATGGCTGAATTTAAGAATTCCGGAGAGAACATGAAGGATTTCAAGGGCGTTTGGGTATTCTGTGAGCAGCGTCAGGGCGAGCTGCAGAGCACCGTTCTTGAACTGGTATCCGAAGGCCGCAAGCTGGCAGACGACCTGGGCGTAGAGCTGGCAGGCCTGCTGCTGGGTGACAACGTAGAAGGCCTGGCAAAGGAAATTGGAGCATATGGCGCAGACAAGGTAATCCTGTGCGACGATCCGTGCCTGAAGGATTACACCACTGATGCATACGCAGACGTAATCTGCAATGCAGTAATGGACCTGAAGCCGGAAATCGTACTGATTGGTGCAACCAACATCGGTCGTGACCTGGGCCCGCGCTGCGCAGCTCGCCTGCACACCGGCCTGACCGCAGACTGCACCCATCTGGATGTAGAGACCAGCAAGTATGTAGACTTCCTGAAGGAAAACTCCACCCTGGATGTTGACCAGATGGTAGCAGCTGGCCGTATCAAGATGGACGACCGCAACCTGAAGATGACCCGTCCGGCATTCGGCGGTCACCTGATGGCAACCATCATCTGCCCGCGTTTCCGTCCGCAGATGTCTACGGTACGTCCGGGCGTTCTGAAGAAGGGCGTATATGACGAAGCAAAGGCAGCAGCAGTAAAGGTTGAGAAGTACGAAGTTAAGACCGACGAGCTGAAGACGCAGGTAGTTGAGATTGTCAAGGAAGCGAAGCAGCTGGTAGACCTGATCGGCGCTGATGTCGTTGTATCCGTAGGCCGTGGTATTTCCAAGGACGTAGAAAAGGGTATTGCACTGGCAGAAGAGCTGGCAGAAGTACTGGGCGGCGTAGTAGGCGGCTCCCGTGTAGCAATCGACAGCGGCTGGCTGACTGCAGACCATCAGGTAGGTCAGACCGGTAAGACTGTACATCCGACCCTGTACATCGCACTGGGTATCTCCGGCGCAATCCAGCACAAGGCTGGCATGCAGGATTCCGGCTGCATCATCGCAGTCAACAAGTCTGAGTCTGCTCCGATCTTCGACGTAGCTGAGCTTGGCAAAAGAAATGTCTGGCTCGCTCCCGCGAGCGCAAACAGCCAGACAAACAGGTCTGTCTGTTTGCCCCCAATGAGGTTATAATAAGCTGAGGTCAATCCCCCAACGGGTTTCCGTTGGGGGATTTTTTTGTCTGGAGGCTTGAACAAATGAAAAGCTCTGCACCAAAGCCTCCTTGCTTTTCCCTCTGGATGGCTGCGAAGCAGATGGATTTACGGATAATGTTGTGACAGAAGGATGACACGTTTTGCGCCCTCCGGCATGCCTGTAAAATATTCCCTACTGCCCGAAACGTCAGACCTCTCCGAAGGGAATGATAAAAAATTTCCTGCCGGATTGTCGGTTGAGTCATAACGGATTGGGGAAGAAAACACGGAAAATCGCGCAAATTTTGCTATAAATATCACGTTTTTATCTGATTTTTATGTGTTGTTGATGAAATTTTCTTTTTTTTGTAACTTCGTAAAAAATATTGCACAACTGTTGCGAATATGTTATACTGTTTTTGATAAGGTATATGTTAACTTTTTAGTTTCTTTGGGTGTTATACAAACACATATTATAGTGAAATTGGAGGAATATAACATGGACTTCAACTTGACCAAAGAGCAAGAACTGGTTCGGAAGGCTCTCGCAGAGTTCACTGAAGCAGAAGTCAAGCCGATCGCAGCTGACACTGACCGTAATTCTGAGTATCCGAAGGATACCATCGATCAGCTGTTCCGCTACGGCGTAATGGGTATGTGCGTACCGAAGGAGTACGGTGGACCGGGCGCTGATGACGTTTCCTGTGCAATCGCAGTAGAGGAACTGTCCAAGCAGTGCGCTTCTACCGGTGATATCGTTGCTACTCACAACGGCCTGTGCTGTGGCCCGATCATCAACTTCGGTACCGAAGAGCAGAAGAAGAAGTATCTGGGCATGCTGACCACCGGCGGCAAGGTTGGCGCTTTCGCTCTGACTGAGCCGGACGCAGGTTCCGATGCTTCCAAGGGCACCACCGTTTGTGAGGATTGCGGTGACCACTGGAAGATGAATGGTTCCAAGATCTTCATCACCAACGGTTATGTTGCTGACGTATTTGTCGTATTCGCAATGACCGACAAGACCAAGGGCACCAAGGGCATCTCTGCATTCATCGTAGAGAGCAGCTTCCCGGGCTTCTCTGTAGGCCGTCATGAAGTTAAGATGGGCCTGCATGGTTCCCCGACAGCAGAAATCGTATTCGAGGATTGCATTATCCCGAAGGAAAACCTGCTGGGCAAGCTGGGCCAGGGCTTCAAGATCGCTATGAACACGCTGGACGGCGGCCGTATCGGTATCGCTGCTCAGTCCCTGGGTATCCTGGAAGGCGCTATGGAAGAGACCATCAACTTCACCAAGGCTCGTGTACAGTTTGGTCGTCCGATCTCCAAGTTCCAGAACACTCAGTTCGTTATCGCAGATATGGAAGTTGCAAGAAATGCAGCTCGCCTGCTGACCTATTCTGCTGCTGCTGCTAAGGGCGAAGGCAAGCGCTTCACCAAGGATGCTGCAATGGCTAAGCTGTTTGCATCCGAAGCATGCATGAAGTACACCACCAAGGCTGTACAGCTGCACGGCGGCTACGGCTACACCAATGATTACCCGGTAGAGCGTATGATGCGTGATGCTAAGATCACCGAGCTCTATGAAGGCACTTCTGAAATTCAGAGAGTTGTCATCTCCGGTAATGTACTGGGCAAGTAAGAATAGGGAGGAAACAGAATCATGAAAGTTATCGTATGCGTAAAGCAGGTTCCGGATACTTCTGGTAAGGTAGCTGTCAAGCCGGACGGCACACTGGACCGTGCTTCTATGGCTACCATCATCAACCCGGATGATAAGAATGCAATCGAAGCAGCACTGGCACTGAAGGATCAGACCGGCTGCAAGACCATC
>SFJA01000139.1 GCA_004556005.1 Bacteroidales bacterium
CCTGTACTCGAGCACTTCGCTAGACTCGCTGAGAAGGACAACCTTGATGCTCATGACAACGAGATCATCGAGAAGGCAAGGCAGTCACTCGTATCGATCATCGGTGCGAAGGATGAGACCTTCGACCAGAACGACATGCTCTGGGTTGCTTACGATGCAGTCCATGGTGATGAGGAGGGAATCTACAATCAGATCCAGAACCGCAAGGTGAAGAGAGCTCTTGACGAGGCTTCATCCGTTGAACCTGAACTGACTCTTGCTGACTACCTTAAGAAGGCGGCAGAGGCGAAGGATGACCTCATCGCACAGTACACTGCGCTCAGGGAACTTGCAAACAACCTTACCAGGATCATGGATGCGATGTCCGCTAGACGTGACTACGATAGAGTGACTGTAGGAAAGCTTGTCAGTCTTACCGATGATATCCTTACCTCGAAGCTCATGGATGACGTTACCAACGGTGAGATCAAGAGACTCACGAGCATCATCCGCAGGGCCAACGGTATGCGTGACATCCAGTCAAGGGTGAACGAGCTTTATAACCTCATCCTTACCAACAATCTCCGCAGGCTCAAAGGTCTCTTCGAGAAGGAGCTCAAGAAGAAGGCTGTGAAGATTGACAGCAACAACGTGGTCAACCAGGGCGCTCTCGACCTCAACGGACAGATCGCCATGACTGCAATGAAGGAGAATCTCGACAGCTTCAGCGAGGATCAGTCAGGCAATATCGTCATCAGCCAGACTCTTGCAGACAAGATTGCGAGGAGCAGCAGCTTCGTGACGCATTGAAGGAGGCTGACGAGGCTCTCCGCAAGGGTGACATGAATCAGATCGAGCACCTGCAGTTCGTCAAGGAACAGACAAGGGCTCTGGCTGAGTGCAGGACCGAAAGGGTAGGCAAGTTCACTACACTCCTTCAGAAGATGCAGGACCTCTCTGCTGCCAGCCATGAGCTCGCTCTCATGATGAATGAGAAGGACAAGGAAAGGATTGCGCAGATCCATCATGATGCCAACAGCGATATGCAGGGCGTTCCATCGGACGAGCATCCTAAGGATCCTACATTCCTGCAGAAACTCTCGAACAATCCGTTCACTCAGTTCTTCTTCAGACCTCTCGCAACGTTCGACCAGATGCTGAGACTCTTCGGCAACAAGTCGGTTAATGGTGAGGGCTATCTCTGGAACCGCTTCATGCGCGGATGGGTCGATGCGGCCAGCAATGAGTACAAGGCTCTCCAGGCTGCATACGAGATCCTCGATGACAAGGTGTCACAGGTGTTCGGAAAGAAGATGCGCTGGAGTGATCTCTACTCGGTTGAGGCCAAGATGCCTAAGGCAACAATCCGCTTCTGGGACGGTGGCATCATGAAGGAGCACGAGCTCACTCAGGGTAATCTTCTCTACATCATGCTCGCTGACCAGATGACTGACGGACGTATGAAGCTCCGCGCTATGGGAATCACTGAGGAGGATGTGGACGCAATCCGCAGTCAGATGGACGCAAGGTTCATGGATCTTGCAGACTGGATTGTGAACGACTTCCTTCCTTCAAGAAGGGAGGCATACAACGAGGTGCATGAGCGTATGTTCGGTGCTTCGATGAGCAAGGTCCAGAACTACTTCCCACTCAAGGTCCTCTCAAATGCCAGGACTCAGCAGGTGGATGTGGCTTCAGCAAGCACTGATCCAAGCACTCCTTCTACAGTAACCGGCAGCATCATGAAGAGAACAAGGAATGCCCTTGCTCTTGACGTTATGGGTACTGATGCATTCAGCCTCGTAATCGAGCACGTGCAGAAGATGGAGCACTGGGCAGCGTTCGCTGAGTGGAACAGAGACCTCTCGGATCTTCTTTCATACAAGCGTTTCCGCAACCAGGTGCAGAACATGACCAGCATCTACGGATCGCAGAGAAACCTCTGGACCGAGTTCGTAGATACAGCCATGATTGCTGCAGGCAGCTACAAGGGCAAGTCAGGCAAGCTTGATCCTGCATTCAACAGAATGGCCAAGGGTGTTACTGCTGCGAAGATCTCGCTCCGTGTATTCACCGCCATCAAGCAGTTCCTTTCATTCCCTGCATACTTCTCCGAGGCAAATCCTTTATACCTTGCTGAAGGCTTCGTCAAGGGATGGAACTGGTCTATGGACAATCTCCCTCTCTTCGAGAAGAGATGGAAGAGCCGTCAGGCCGGAGACCACATCCTTGCTGAAGGAAACCTCGGCAAGATCAACGAGTACCTCGCAAGAATCGGTATGACTCCGAATGCGCTCGTGGATGCCTACACCGTATCAATCGGTGCGTATGCGATCTACAAGACCAAGTATGACAAGTACATCAAGATGGGCTTCTCTCCTGAGGCTGCAGACAAGAGAGCCAAGCAGGACGCAGTGATCCTCTACAACGAGACACAGCAGTCAAGCGAGGCAGCGTTCATGTCATCGATGCAGTCAGGACGAAGCACACTCGAGAAGATGTTCACAGTATTCCGCAACTCGTCAATGGGCTACCAGAGACAGGTTCACGATGCGCTCCGCAACTACAAGCGCAGGCTTACTCCTGGCTACAAGAAGGACAGCATCGAGTACATGACAAAGCAGCTCATCCGTGAGGGCCTCACAGAAGGTCAGGCAATGAAGGC
>SFJA01000140.1 GCA_004556005.1 Bacteroidales bacterium
AGCTTCATCTATATGGGACGCACAAAGAACTATTACTCGGTGCCGTATCAGTTCATTGGGCAGAAGGTCAGGGTCATATACACGCGCACCCTCGTTAATATCTACTCCCAGCAAGGGGAACGGATTGCAACGCACCTCCGTTCATACATCGTTGGTGAATATGTCCGCAATGACGCCCACCTGCCATCCTACTATAATGACTATGTACAGCTATCACCGGCCAAGTATATATGGCGTGCAGAACGCATCTCGGCCCAGTTTGCAGCAGTCATCCGTGGGGTCTTTGAACAGAACACGGCAGTGCCGCCTGAGACCTTCTACAAGTCCTGTGACGGCCTTTTCAACCTGCAGAAGACGACAGAGCCTCAGCTCTTTGACCGCGCCTGCAGAGCCGCCCTGGAACGGAGCCGCTGCAACTATGGCTTCATTCGAAATCTGATTGAAAGCAAGTGTGCCGGTCTCCCGGCGGAGGATGAGGAGCCTACGCTCTTCCCGGCCGACCATGATAATATCCGAGGAAGGGAATACTTCCAATAACCCACTAATATCAACACACATGGAAAATCAAATCTTTCAAGACCTCAAAGGTCTTCACCTGTCCGGCATGGCTGAATGCTGGCAGAACCTGCAAGAAACGCGTAAGCATCAGGAAATCGTTCTCCAGGACGGTCTGGCGATGCTTATACAGGCAGAACATGACCAGCGAGCAGCCAACAAGACAGCCCGGCTCATCAAGAACGCCCGCTTCCGTTACGATGCCAGCATCGAACAAGTCCTCTTTGATCCTGCCAAGGGCCGCGACCAGGGCCGCATCATGCAACTCGCTTCCTGTGAATACATCAAGCAGGGGGCTTCCGTTCTCATAACTGGTCCGGCCGGTGTCGGTAAAAGTTATCTGTCAACTGCACTTGGTTATCAAGCCTGCCTCTCTGGCTATAGGGTCCGCTACTTCAATATGAACAAACTCCTGGAAGCTATGCAGATGTCACGTATCGAGACTAAGGCGGCCAAGTTCTTCGACCGGATGGCCGAGGTGGATCTTCTCATTATTGAAGACTTCGGAATGAAGATCTTGGACGGCCAGCAACTGCTGGACTTTATGGAACTCATCGAGGACCGTCACGCACGGAAATCAACAATCATTACCAGTCAGCTGCCTGTCAAAAACTGGTATGATATCCTCGCAAAAAACACCACCGTTGCAGATGCCGTACTCGACCGTCTGGCAAAAACAGCACACAGAATCGAGTTATCCGGTGACAGTATGAGAAAATAATACTATCTTCGCCAAACCAGGCTTGAAACGTTAACTCAAGTGGGTGGTTATCGCCGAAATGCCTGGGTGGTCATCGCCGAAATCCGCACGCTCCGAATAAACGCCCGGAAAGACAGTGGCCTTTGCCGAAAGATCGGCACTGTCCACAGACTTTCATCTTCGGGCGGAGCGGTATCCGTCAGCCAGTCTTTGTCTGGTCTTCGATCCAGCCAAAGCCAGCCTCACGGATGCTGTCAATGAAGCGGCTACGCCGCTGGTGTCCCCACCCGCCCGGCCACATCCGTCCTCGGTGGCTTCGCCACCTCGTCCGCGCCGGCCTTCCCCAGCAGCTGCGCTGCGGCAGATGCAAAAGGACTATCTTATATCAAAGTTGTATGGTTATTGCTTGAAAGGTACAATAGGCATATTAATTGCAGCAATTAATGGTTGACCAAATTTATCAAATTGAGTGACAAATATGAAACGCATATATATTGCAATAATGGCTTTGACAGGCATCATTCTATCTGGATGCAATAAAGAAAACCCGGCAGATAAAGTTGAAACAATACTGATGTACGTGTCCTCTGAAACCGGCAATTACCAGCCTTGGGGAAGTGAGACTTCCTTTGAGTGTATGCTCGTCAAGGAAGAAGGTGAATCCGAATTCCATCCACTACCCTATGGCGACATCGAAGGATTTGAATATCAGCAAGGCCACGAATATGAGTTGAAAGTACAGAAAACGACACTTGCAAATCCACCAGCAGACGCATCCAACATTGCCTATAAACTTCTGGAAATCATA
>SFJA01000141.1 GCA_004556005.1 Bacteroidales bacterium
CCTTATGTATGGCCGCATCCTGCCTCCATTGTACCGTCCGTACTGAGTTACTATGCCGCCCGAAGAAACATAGAAGTACTCCGGAACGGTAAAAGGGCTGCCGGATGCACAGACGAAGGTTCCGGAGAATTGGCAAGGTCCTGCTGACCAGGAACATACTGCGTTGAGTTCGTGCAGTCTTTCGTGGGATGAGGGGTAAATTCCCGGATAGTCGGGATTGTCGAAGCGGCGAAGAGCCCTGCCGAAGGAATAGGCTATCCAGCCCGTCATCCTGCCTGAAACCTTCTGTAGCATCAGATTCAGGCCATAATTCATTCCATCGCCCTTGAGGAGATAGTCTTCGGTGCGGTATGAAGCGTTGAGGTAGTCAAGCAGGGTTCCTCTGTATTCGACCTGATTGTATAGTTTCTTGAAATACAGTTCTGCGGACAGTAACAGAGCGTCATTGAGCAGCCCCAGGTCATAACTGAGGTCAAAGTGGAGGGATGACTGAGGCTTGCTGTATGCTCCTGCCAGAAACCAGAATTGTACCGGAAGTCCGACATTGGAAAGTCCTGTCTGGAAGAGATTCTGGTGGTACCATCCGGTATGAAAAGCTGCCTTTCCGCAGCGTCCGAACTTGTACGACAGGGAGAATTGTGGAGTAAACTGGGGATAAAGCCGCTGTCCGCTGTCCACAAATACCCCGGCTTTGAGTCCGGCCCAGTCCGCTTACAAGAAGGGTGTCGTAAAGAAAGGATAAATTGGCTTCCAGACCTCTTTGACTCCTCTGTGTCAATGAGTTGTCGCCGAAGTTGCTGTTCACTTCCGGGCTTTGTGGTAGGGCGTCGTAGAGTGCGAGTTCCGTGCTTGTCCGGAAGCAGCGCTTGTTGTAATTGCCTTTATATCCTATTGTTCCGATGTGGCTTGGCAGGGAGAGTTTAAGGTCTGCCTGGCTGAGATTCATTCTGGACATATAGCCGGAAAAAAACAGTGAGTTGTTCATTTTCCAGTCTCCGCCGTTATGTTTCCAATGACAGGCGGCAAAGGCGTTGCCCCATTTGAAGGATATGTCCGAGCCTATGTTGGGCTCAAGGAGTGATGCGTCGTCGCTTCCGGTATAACAGTCAAAAGTGATTATGTCATTGGGACTTACGCCCATGCTTATGGTCGCGTTCCAGTCGCCGAATCCATATCTGATCGGGTCTCCTTCGAGTTTGAGCCAGGGACCGTAAAGCTGATTAAGGAAGGATTGCCTTGCCGAGAGCGTTGCCTGGACATTCTTTTTTCCCTTTAACTTCAGGCTGCCCTGGGCGGCCATCAGGCCTAAAGACAATTCTCCCGAAACGGCGGCTTTCGATGCGCTGTCGGGGAGTTCCATTACTGTTTTGTCACCGATGTTGTCGGGGATCTCCATTATTATGCTGCCGCCGATGCGGTTGGACCGCAGGTCCGGAGACGTGGAGAAAGAGATTTGCTGATAATGTAACGGGTTAAATGCGGAGAAGAATCCGAAAAGGTGGGATACACCAAATACAGGGACCCCGGCCACTGATACGTCGTTGTGAGAGTTTTCGCCGCCGCAGATGTGGATGCCTGACTCATATTCAGTTACGGTCTGGACGCCCGGCAGCATTCGCATTAGTCCTATGGGATCGCCCGAGCCGAGGAACTGGGGCATTCTGTCGATGAGCGAGCGCTCAAGCGTCATTCCTTCGCTCAGGCGGCCTTTGAGCCCGGACTTGTTCCCGGTGCTGACAAGTACGCTTCCTTTAAGTTCATATTGTAACGTGTCAATTTGCGCCCGTGCTATGGTCCCGTAAAGGACGCAGAACACGAGCGCAAAAACACGTTTCAAGTACAAGGAAACCCTATACACAATCAGTTGCCAAGGAGTTCCTGGTATGATTGGATAAACTCTTCGAACCTGCTGACAAGGCGGCTGAAGTTTTCCTCATTGAAGTATTCGTCAAACAGATAGCGAGAGCCGTCGTTGAACACGATAACAGGCATAACTTCGTAATACTCATAGTCTTTTACGCACTCGAACTCTATGTGTGCCTGCTTGGTTGTCGTTCTGTCGTAATACAGGGAGAGGGAAACAAGTGAATTGACTTTTGCAGCCGCTTCGGTGGCGCTTGCTTCGCTGTTGTCGTCGTAAATGTTGAGTTCCGTGTACAATTTCAAGAAGTCAGAGATTGCACCTTTGACCTGGACGCTTCCGAGGAAGTCAAGACTAATGTTTCCTGAAGCATTTTCAAATCCCACGTTGTCAATATCATCTCCCGTGAGTTTGACAACGCCGTCGAGATTCTCGCTGATGAGCATCTTTCCGTTCTTGCTGAGGGTTCCGTCAGAAGAAATCTGGTTATTCGCGCCATCGTACAGAATGTTAGCCTGCAGGCTGTAGGCCTTGACGTTGAGGGTTGATTTAACACCGATTCTGTCTTTTGAAGGATTGATTTGGTCAGATAACTTGAGGTCAAATACAAACGAGAACGTAGCCAGGGTCTCAGCGTCACGCTTAAGTGTAAGCTTTATGTTCTGCGGCACCTTGACCGTAAGCTCATTTCCGTCCTTGATGTAAGTTACAGCAGTTTCAGACCCGGAAGTCACCAAATCCAGAACACATTCCCTGTTCTGCTCGTCCTTTATCTTGAGTTTCA
>SFJA01000142.1 GCA_004556005.1 Bacteroidales bacterium
TCATTTCTCATCCTCCTTATCCAGTACCTCATACTTGCTGTGTCTGCTCTTGTATTCGGGTACTATTTCTTTCATTACCTTTACGATGGCCATGTCGTCGAAGTTCTGGGAAATCTTGAGAAGGCGTTCTTCGTTGTTGCAGGCGGTTTCGTAGTCGTAGCTGCGTACCTTGGCTATCCTGATCTTCGGGTTGTCGGTAGGGAGCGTGCCTTCCTTGTCGTTGAGGACTTCCTCGTAGAGCTTTTCGCCGTCGCGAAGACCGGAGAATTGGATCTTGACGTCCTTGGCGCCTGAGAGGGCTATCATTCGTTTTGCGAGATCGACGATCTTGACCGGCTTGCCCATATCGAATACGAAGATTTCGCCGCCCTTGCCCGTAGTGCCGGCTTCGAGTACGAGCTGGCAGGCTTCAGGGATGAGCATAAAGTAGCGTATGATGTCCGGGTGGGTGACGGTGACCGGGCCGCCCTTGGCTATCTGGTCCTTGAAAATCGGGATGACGCTGCCGTTGGAGCCGAGGACGTTGCCGAAGCGGGTGGTGACGAACTGGGTGGCGCCGACTACCTTGCCCTCCTGTATGGCCTGGTTGAGGCTCTGGCAGTAGATTTCGCAGATACGCTTGCTGCATCCCATCACGTTGGTCGGGTTGACGGCCTTGTCGGTGGAGATCATCACGAACTTGCGGGTGCCGTATTCGACCGCGAGGTCGGCAATGACCTTGGTGCCGTAGATGTTGTTCTGGACGGCTATCGCCGGGTCGTCCTCCATCATTGGAACGTGCTTGTAGGCGGCTGCGTGGAATACGTATTCGGGTCTGTGCTCGAAGAATATCTTTTCCATGTGCCTGCGGTTGGTGATGCTGGTGACTATGGTCGAGTTGGCAATGTCAGGGTACTGCTTTGCCATCATCAGCCTGATGTCGTGCATTGGAGTTTCGGCCTGGTCGATGAGCACCATTTCTGCAGGCTTGTATTTTGCAATCTGGCGCACGAGCTCTGAGCCTATGCTTCCGGCGGCACCGGTGATGAGTATCCTCTTGCATCGCAGAAGGGCCCCTATGGCGTCCATATCGACTTCGATCTTATCTCTCGGTAGCAGGTCTTCCACGGATACTTCGTGCAGCTGGTTGTGGTTGAGCTGGCTCTTGCCGTCCCATTCCTCGCCGCCGCCCATCATTAATATCTTGATGCCTGCCGCGATGAGCTCGTCAATGAACTTGTCGTTTGACCTGAGCTTTTCTTCCTTGAGAGGGGAGACCAGAAGCATCTTGACGCCCAGATGTTCGAGAGTCTTGACTATGTTCGGTCCGTTGAGATAGACTTTTTTGCCCATAAGATAGGCATCCTTCATTTCCGCTCCGTCCGAAATGAATGCTACCAGCCTGTATTTCTTCTCTCTTACCGAGTTGATGCTCTGGGCTATGCTTACGCCTCCCGCCTTGGTTCCATAAATGGCTACGGGTGTTGCCCTGTCGATGTTGAAGGTGTCGAACATCCTCTTGACTATCACCCTTTCCAGCCACATCAGCAGGGTTGAGCCGCCGAAGGTTATCAGGCATCCCTTAATGCCCGGCAAGAGGATGAAATTCTGCTCAGGGGCAAGCCAGGATACGATGAGGCTGACAGTGAGCAGCACCAGAGATGCTCCGCCGTCCGCTGCCGCTACCCTCGTAAGGTCGGTGAAGGTGCTGTATCTGATGATGCCCGAGTAGGTGTGGAGCAGTCTAAATGCGACCACGAACGGTATCAGGGCAATCAGTATGCCGAGGCAGAACTGGCTGAACTGCCCGCCGGCAATGGTCCAGCTGTTGTCGGCCAGGATTCCACAGGCCATCGAGAATGCGACGATCGCGCAGTCGATGAGCAGTATGCACCAATAGGGAAGTGTACGGCTATTGAAGTACCAGTCGAACAACTTTCTGAATATGTTCATAACAAAAGGGTTAGATTACTTGATTTTGTATTAGCCTTTCCAGTGGCTCAAATATCTTTTTGTCGAGTCTGCTGTCCATCAGTCGGCGCAGGTCACCTGGTCGGTG
>SFJA01000143.1 GCA_004556005.1 Bacteroidales bacterium
GCGCCGTGGTTCAGGATTTGGGGGCTCAACCCCGAAAAGTGTCCGGATACTACCTTTACCATAGGAATTGACAAGCCGGAGGTGGTGAGGGAAAAGACGCGCGAATGTGCGGAGAAGTTCAACATTCTCAAAGTCAAGGTAGGTCTGGACAATGACGAGGAGATGATCAGGACAATCCGGGAGGTCACGGACAAGCCTATCGCGGTGGATGCCAATCAGGGCTGGAAAGACAGGTACAAGGCGCTTGACGAGATATTCTGGCTGCACGAGCAGGGTGTGGTGATGGTGGAGCAGCCAATGGCTAAGGAAAGGCTGGATGACATCGCATGGATTACGGAACGCAGTCCTGTGCCAATTTTTGCCGACGAGGCAATACAGAGGCTTGCCGACATAGAGTCCGTGCGCGGAGCTTACAGCGGAATCAACATCAAGCTGATGAAATGTACGGGTATGCGTGAGGCCTGGAAGATGGTAAACTATGCCAAGGCCATAGGGATGCAGACAATGCTCGGCTGTATGACTGAAACCTCCTGCGCTGTATCTGCAGCAGCACAGCTCTCACCGGCCGTCGATCGCGCCGACCTTGACGGCAACCTGCTGATAAGCAATGACCTGTTCAAGGGAGTGGAGGTAATTGACGGAAAGATACACCTCCCTGACAGACCGGGAATAGGAGTTGTGGAGGCAAAAAACACGAGGGAATAGAACAGAGTCGCCTTGCGGCCAAAGGGTTACACCGGGCAAGCATCCATGCTATGAGCACCAATGCGGCACATCCCAGGCTTTTTTCGGTGCACTTTCACCAAAGTCTCCCTGCTCACAGCCGACAATCAAAAATAAAAGCGGACAAACTGACTTTTCAACCAATTTGTCCGCTTCTGCTCCCCTTGTAGGACTTGAACCTACGACCCCCTGATTAACAGTCAGGTGCTCTAACCAACTGAGCTAAAGAGGAATGTCAATTCCCGTAAAAGCCTGCAAGCAATACCTGCGTTGCTTTCGGGATTGCAAAGTTAGGTATTTATTTTTATTCTGCAAATTTTTATTGCAATTTTTTCCTGTTCGGCGCAAAAGTTTTTTATTGGCACTGCTGAGAGTACTTGAAATGAACAAGGGGACCTGGCTTTTTGCCATGTCCCCGGAAAAATTGCTTCACATCCAAAAGCTGCTCACGCCTCAAACCTTTCTGCGAGTTCGCCGGTAAGTTGTCCAAGCACCTGGAAGTATGCTGCGCCATCAACTATGGTCATTTCATAAATGGTGTCGTCAACTTTGTAGAACTGCATGCCGTTTATGGTGATGGTGTCGTAGTCGTCAGGAAGTTCCTGTACGAGGGCGCCAGCCGGCGGTACGATTACGGTAAAGGAACCGTCCGCGTTGCGGGTGAAGAATACACCGTCGTCATAGAAGTATTCGACTGAAGCATCTGCATAGCTCTGAACAAGTCCAATCGAATTTGCCCTTTCGTATGACAGTGAAGCGCGGGCGCGGTTGAGGGCTATGTCAGCATTTTGCTGGGCTATCACTGCGTTGTTCTGAGCGATGATGCGGTTCTGTTCGGTAATCAGTCTTGCGTTGTCATTTATCGTCCTGAAGGTGGAGTAAACGTCGTAGTAAAATGCGAACCTGCACGCATTGTAAGCGAGTCCATAAACCTCAGGTGCGAAAATGTGTCCGAACGGCGGTCTGCATACATAGTAGCAACCGGCGTGGAGTCTGTACCAAAGACCGTCGCAGAAGTAGAACGGGCATCCCCAATGATATACAACTTTATGTCTGTGAGGCAGATAGTTCACACGATATCCGTAGTAGTGAGGACCACCGTCCCAGAATCTGGCCGGCCTGTTGAAAGGCATCGGGTCGCGATGGCGAGGGTGTACCCTCTCTACATTGCGGTGTGCATCCATCCTGACTGAGGAAGGAGCGCCGCTGCCGTGGTAGTTGCGTGGGGCCTCTCCCCTGCTGGCTCTGACGGTGCTCGGCTGACTGCCGGTATTGCCTCCGCGCGGATTCATCCCTGCGTT
>SFJA01000059.1 GCA_004556005.1 Bacteroidales bacterium
AACAGAAGGAAGGCCTGCAACTTGAGTCGGGATGAGGAAGCGGTTTCCACCATCACGGCAGAAGAATCGTTGTCCTGAAGGTATGAAGGCAAGCTGCTGTCCGGGTAAGCCCTGGACGACCATTTGCGCACTATCATACCGTCCTCGACAAAAGTGAGTCCGCCATTGGAGCGGTTAAAGGTCATAAGGTCCTTTCTGTCAGCAAAATAAATATTTGACAGTATCACAGGGTCCGTAAGCCTCCCGGAAAGATCATCGGAAAGATCGGGGACAAGCACAATCACCGGTATGCCATATTCGGCTGCATCCGCAGCAAGGGCGGAAACGGCTTCCCATCTCTTCGCCGGCATCCTGTCAGCATCATAAGCGCTGACAAGCAAGGTCTTGCCACTAAACAGCAGGCTGTCGCAATACTCGCCGTCAGCGTCACTGAAAGACAATCCGGAACTGTCGTCCTGTAGCATGGTTCCGGGCTTGTATGGAGTAAAATCGACCGGAGGGACGGAGAGATGTGACCAGAACGTAAAAAGAAGCATTGCAAGGGTCACGATGGCCTGAGCGACATAGCGGAGAGGCGGAGCATCGTGATGGCGATTGAACGGCAGAAAAGCCCCGGTCCAGAGGAGGCAGAGTGCAAGATTCTTTATAAATGTCTGCAGATGAGTAAGATGCAGGGCTTCACCGAAGCAACCGCAATCCATTTCAGGATTAAAAATGAGCAGCAGTCCGGTGACGAGAGTAAAGAAAGCAAGCAAGACGGCGCTTATCCAGGCTATTATGCGGCGCCACACTCCGGTAATGACGGCTGTGCCGAGCAGGGTTTCCAGCAAAGCCAGAATGACCGCCAGAGCCTTGGATGCAGGAAACAGGAAATAAAGGCCTGCAAGCTTGAAATACTCCTGCACAACGAGTCCCGCTCCGACCGGGTCCATAAGCTTTAGGAATCCGGCCGCAAACAACACAAAGCCAAGCAGCAACGAACAAAGGCGGTTAACGAAGCGCATACGAATCGACAATAATCTTTATCCTCTCAAAAATCGAGTCTGCAGGCTGCATATTTCCCGCTGCATCGGCACAGTCAACCCTTACGAACGAAGGGTCCCTTTCAGCCTGCGAACGGTAAATATCCCTTACACGCGTCTGGAAGGCAATGTCAGCCTCGTGAATGTCGCGTGAGCCCTGAAGGTATTCCCTGTCATCGCCGTCACGCCCCGAAGAGAGGCTACGGCTGACAAAACTTATCGGGACGTCAAGAAAAACATTGACGTCGGGACGAGGCAGTCCGAAGCGGCCATACTCTGTATTGAGTATCCAGTCACGCAGTCTTTCCGCTTCCGAAGCATCTGAGAGCTTGGCGCACTGGTATGCAATGTTGGAATAGACGTAACGGTCGAGAAGCACGGTGCGACCCCCGTCGAGCGCAGCCCGCATCTGAGGCAGTGCCGCGTGCCTGTCCTCCGCGAAGAGCAGCGCAACAAGCTGCGGATGCACACTGTCGTTGGAGCCAAATTCGCCCCTGAGAAAGCGGCTGATGAGATCTCCGTAAACCGGTGCGTCGTAGCGCGGGAAGTGTATGTATTCCAGCCCGCCCGGCATTGCGCCGAGATATTCCCTGAGTTTTGCGGTCTGCGTGGACTTGCCGGCTCCGTCGAGCCCCTCGAGTACAACTAGCATACTATTCCATTATATAAACGTCATCGCCGGGAGCGGCAAAGCCGAAATGCTCCCTTGCATATTTTTCCAGGGTATCCTTGTCATCGGACATCATCCTGATGCGCTTGTCGAGTTCCTCGTTCTGGCGCGTGAGCATCTCGATCTGCTTCTGCTGCGAACGCTTTTCAAAGCCGGCCTGTATCCACCTGATCACGTTGTCCTTTGTCAGGAACACGACAAAGCACACGCACACGCTGACAGCGATGACAGCAAAGCGGAGGAAGGACCTCTGGTTTTCGTAAGCCCCGTCCTTGTCCCTGTTCCAAAGATTGCTGAACCTGCCCATCCGCTACTCACTGAAAACTGCATCCACCTTGTCAAAGGATCCTGATGCCGAAACCGGTTTTATCTTGCCGAATGCATACACGGTCGCGCATACGAAGAGCGCACAGGCGGCAACCAGTATCCAATACTGCGGAGAAGGTATCACCTCGCTCCACGAATCCATATCGGCAAGAGAGTCTATCCTACTGACAACCAGAGAGAAGGTATTGTTGACAAAATGCATGAGCATAGTCAGCCTGAGCGAACCGGTACGGTAATATACGTATCCGAACAGCATTCCGAAAAGAAAAGCCGGAATGGCCTGCCACGGATTGAGGTGAATGAAAGCGAAGAAAAGCGCCGAGCAGGCAATGGCCCATATCGGTCTAACCCCTTTTCCAAGTAGTCCGCGAAGCACCATTCCCCGACAGAGCCACTCTTCGAAGAACGGGGCAAATATGCTCACGCACAGGAAGTTAACCCAGAATCTTCCTCCTGTCATACTCTTCAGAACCTGCTCCAGCCACGCCGGCATAGGAGGCAGCAGGGACGAAAGCGGCTCGCTGCACAGTCCGAGTGCAAGGGTGGAGAATATGACAAGCAGCACGCACACGACAGCGCCCAGCGGGCTGAAGTGGCTGTTGTCAAGTTTGAGTCCCGCCTCGTTGTACGAATGGGAACGGCTCACCGTCATCGCGTAAATCATAGGCGGGATAAACATCAGGGGATAAGATACCAGAGTGCTGTATTCCACCGCATCCTCGGGTTCGAGGAAAAGCGGGAAGAGCATCGATACGAGATTGCCCAGCAACGCGCCTATAAGGAGCATCAGCAGCAGCATAAACAAGCCGCCGAAGCCAGGAACATAGTGCGCGAAGCCGGCAAAAAGCTTATAATTTCCTCTGCGTCTTGCCATAATGCATCAATACAGAGGTGAAGGATAAACTCCCTCCTCGACCAATGCTGCCAGACGGGCAACCACGCCCGGACGGTCCTCCTTGAAGGTCACGCCGAACCAGCGCGAAGGCGTCGCAAGCACGTCGCAATTGCCGCTGCCGTCCTTAATCATGCAGTCGATGGCGTAAGGGATGTAGAATTCTTTCTTGAGCTCGCTGATATTCTCGTCGAGGAAGCGCTCGAAGATGACGGCGCTCTTTTCGAAGTAGTCAGGGGTGAAGCACCACATGTTCATCGAGCAGAGATCCTTGGCATTGAGCACCACGTGCTCGCCGCTGACGTTGTTATCTCCGCGCAGCACGCCGTCGGACTCTATCATCACGTTGTGATGCTCGACAACCGAGGTGAGGTGTCCCTGTTCGTCATAGTGGCAGATTCCGCGTGATACGCCGCCGCTTTCGCTGAGGGTATTGTCGAGCTCGAAGCCCACGATGGCATAGGTTCCCCTGCTGGTTTCGTGAGCGCGGCACCAGTCGCCCGCGATGCGGAAGGAGTCGCGTCCGTAGAAGTCGTCACCGTTGATGACCACGAACGGCTCGTGAATGACCTCCCTGGCCATCAGGACTGCGTGCGCGGTACCCCAAGGTTTCTGCCTGTCAGGGCTGAGGGTAAAGCGTTCAGGAATCTTGTAGAGTTCCTGGGTTACGAACACAAACTCGAGCGGAGTGCCGTCCAGACACTTCACGTTGCCGTATTTGCGGGCTACGGTCTCCTGGAACTGTGCAAGGAAATACTCCCTGACGATGTAAACGACCTTGCCGAATCCGGCATTTACCGCATCATAGATCGAATAGTCAATTATCGTTTCTTCGTGAGGTCCTAGTCCGTCCATCTGTTTCAGACCGCCATAACGGCTGCCCATTCCGGCAGCGAGTACTAAAAGTGTAGGTTTCATATCTGTGGTTTTTGTCAACATGCAAAATTAGCAAATTATCGAACATTGTTCAAGCACAAAACGCATTTGTTTTTACAAAGCGAAAAGGCCCTGAGAAACAGCCCTTTCTGCCTCCGCAAGGGTCTCGGGGCTGCCTATGTCGATGATATTCAGCCTGTCGGCGACCACCCCGCGTATGAGTTGAGTGGAGCACGCGTCAAGATAAAAGTCCATTATGCCGAAGCGCTCCGGCCAGCCGTCCATCAGGGGGAAAGCCTTTTCCGCCGAGATAATGTGTATGCCGCAGAACGCGTAGCGGCGGAACTTCGAGATATCCTTCCCCGCCGCCGGGCCCTTTACCTGACCGGTCAGGACATTGGTCCAGCCGACCAGCCTCATATCATCGTCAAACAGAAGATAACGGTCTGATGGTCTGTCATTTACCAGCAGCGTCGCAAGCGAGTCAGGGTCATCTCGGGAGACGAATTGTCTTATATCGAGATCGCTCAGCATATCCACGTTGTGCAGCAGGAAACGGCCGTCCAGGAGCCTGGCCGCGTGCTTGATGCCGCCTCCGGTTTCGAGAGGTTCGAGTCCGTCCTCACGGGAGAGCAGAATCTTGACGCCCAGGTCCCTGCCCTCAACGAAGCTCTCCACCTTGTCGGCAAGGTGGCAGACATTGACCACGATGGGTCCGAGAGAGGCTTTCCCGAGTTTGCGCGCCACCCTTTCCAGCATAGGCACGCCCCCGACCGGGACCAGCGCCTTGGGCACGGTGTCGGTCAGCGGCCGCAGCCTCGTTCCCAGCCCGGCGGCAAAAATCATCGCTTTCATAACTGCACGCTGAATCCGGGGATTATCGTTGAGCCGTCCCATTCTTCCGAAATCCTGCACATCAGATCGGCAAGATACGGGTAGCTGTCTCGGCACTGCGCCCCGAGCTCGCCCAGGGACCTGACCACCGCCGGGATGCAGTCTATGAAGAGCTGCTTGCGTTCGACCATGCCCCTGAAGCCGTACGCGGCGGTCTCCTGCAGCAGCCTGACGAGAGTCATCAGACGGTAGCGGCGCCCAAATTCCTCGCGGTCCACGGGCACAAAGTCCTCGAGGGAATGGACGAATTCTTCCTCAAGTACGGATCTCAATTCTGCCCCGAAGTGCGTGCCGGCGTTCCAGAGGAAGGACGCGAGGTCGTACTGCACGGGTCCGCGGCGGCCGCCCTGGAAGTCGATGAAGCACGGATGGCCGTTCCTTATCATTACGTTACGAGCCTGGAAGTCGCGGTACATAAAGGTGTTGCCCTCGTACCCTATTGCGTCGCGGCAGAGGCGGTCGATATCGTCCTGCAGGCGTATCTCATTGAAACTTATTGGAATAAGCTTGAGGAAGTCGTATTTGAAGTAGTTCAGGTCGAAGTTGACCATACGGGCGTTGAGTTCCCTGTCCGGATAGCAGACGCTCCAGTCCAGGGCCTCGCCGACCTTGTACTGCAGCACGGGCAGCATCCTCATCGTTTCGCGCAGCCAGCCCATCTGTTCGGCGGTAAAGCTGCCGTCGGGAACGTTGGGCTTGAGCAATTCGAACAGCTGGGCGTCCCCGAGGTCTTCCTGGATGTAGCAGAGGCCGTCCGAAGATACCCCGTAAACCCGGGGCGCATCGAGGTCGTGACGGGCAAACTGCTCCGCAATGGCTATGAATGCCCTGTTTTCGGCCACGCTGGTTCCTATGCAGCCGATGATAGGAGGGCAATCATTGCCGGTCATCCTGTAATATTTGCGGGCGCTGCCGGAAAGGGGCAGCAGTGTGACGGAAATCGGCTCCGCGTGCGCGTGTTTCCGGTACAATTCTTTCAAACGTTGCATAACAACGCAAATGTACCCCCTTTTTTGGCAATACGCAAAAAAGCAATTACCTTTGTAGGTTGACTTATATGAAAAATAGACTCAAAAACATACTGTTTCCAGTTGTCATCCTGGCATTTTTGACTGCTCAGATCCTCGGTGCGGGCAACAATCCCCTGCGCACGGACCCGCCGTCCAAACTGCCGCCCGACACCATCGTCTATGCCCCCGACGGCTACAAGCTCAACAGAAAAGGGGATCTGGGCCAATTCCGCCTCGCGGACAGCCTCCTCGCGAAGCTCAACGCCGGTCTGGGAAGCGGCACGGACAGCACTGACACCCTGCCTGCAATTCTGGCGAGGGACACGATAAAAGTTCCTGATTCACTGCGGCTTACAGATCCTTTCAGATACCGCTACTACATAGCTCTCGTTGACTCGCTGACTCACCGCGAGACGGTTGACTCGCTCAGGAAAAGCAGCGACTCGCTCAAACTCAGCGCGGCGGCTTATCTGGAGATTCCGGACTCGGCAAAATGGGAGCTGGACCTTAGCCACGCAATGGAAGACTCGCTGTTGTACAGCAAGATAGACTCGATATACTGCGCTGACTCTGCCTATATTGCCAAGGAAAAGTTTGACCGCTGGTACAACTCTCTTTCACGCAAGGAACGCAAAGCGTACGATGCCAAGATGGCTCTTCCGGCAAAGCTCAAGCAGATTGACAGCATCAACAAGGCAAAGGCCGAAGCCAAGGCGCGCAAGGACAGCATAATCAAGGCCACTCCGCGCATATTGGAAACCTTTGCGGTAAAGGAGGAAGAGCAGTATCAGAGACTGCTGACCTGGACCACGGATCCGGACTTCCACGAAATAAAGACCTTTGAGTACGACACCACATTCAACTATCGCTACTACGACTATGCCTGGCAGCGTAACGACGTAAATGCCAGCTGGTTGGGAGTTGCAGGCTCGCCGGTGCAGTACTACAACGGGCTCAAGCGCCGGGGCTCCGAGGGTGTCTCCTTCTACGAGGCTTACGAGCCGTGGAGCGTATCGATGGAGACGGTAACACACTTCAATACCAAGACACCGTACACAGAACTGTGCTATTACGGTACCCTGCTGGGCTCTATGGCAAAGGAGTCGGACAACCTGCACATCTTCACCACGCAGAACATAACGCCGGAGCTGAACTTCAGCCTTCTGTTTGACAGGTTCGGAGGCGGAGGAATCCTGGAAAACGAAGAGACCCGCAACAAGACCGCTGTTGTTGATGTCAACTACCTGGGTAAGAGGTATATGGCCCACGGAGGATACATATCCAACACCGTTTCCATGGGCGAGAACGGAGGCATACGGGACATCTCGATGATACGGGATACCATAATCGAGCCGCGTGAAATAGAGGTGATGCTCAAGGACGCATCGTCCAAGATGAACAAAAAAACCTTCTATCTCGAGCAGCAGCTCAGGGTACCTTTCACCTTCATCGAGAAGTGGAAATACCGCAACGACAGCACCGCTCTTGCCGCCCTGGACAGCCTTCCTGACAGGGACATCACGACCGCATTCATTGGCCACACAAGCGAGTGGAGCCGCTACGAAAGGTCTTACAACGACAAGATAGACGCCTCGGACAAGATTGCGAGCGCATTTTACAACGACTCATTCCGCTTCAACAGCCGTACGACCAGCGACACCATTGCCGTAAGCCGTCTGGACAACAAGGTATTTCTGCGTCTCCAGCCTTGGTCCGAGCAGGCAATCGTAAGCAAGCTTGACGTCGGTGTCGGTGACAGGCTGATGCAGTACAGGGACACTTCACTCACGCCGGGAACACGCCATAACGAAAACTCATTCTACCTTTATGCGGGAGCTGAAGGAAGCTGGAGGGACATATTCAAGTGGAGGGCAAAGGGCGACTACACCCTGCTCGGATACAATTTCGGAGACTTCGGCATCGAGGCCGATGCGAGCCTGACCTTCCATCCTTTCCGCAAGGCAAAAAAGAGTCCTCTGTCAATTTATGGAAGTTTCAGCACCTCTCTTCGCGAGCCTGACTTTTACCAGAGGGCGATGAACACCAACCATTACGGATGGGACAACGGCTCTTTCGGCAAGATTTCGGACACGAGGGTGATTGCCGGACTGGACGTACCGAGATGGGGAACTAAACTGGAGTTGGGATATAACCTGCTGTACAACAACATATTCTATGACACGCTAGCCGTAGCGAGACAGAACGACAGGGCAATGGGAGTAATGTCGGCCCTGGTGCAGCAGAACGTGGTTCTCGGACCTCTGCACCTGGACAACAGGGTATTGCTGCAGCAGTCCACAAACCCTGCCGTAGTGCCGGTTCCTGCATTGGCTGTAAACCTGCGCTGGTACCTTCAGTTCGTGGCACAGTGGAGCGCGGACCGCAACGAAAAGATTCTGGAGATGCAGCTCGGAGTGGACGCAAGGTTCAACACCAAGTGGAACAGCCCTGCGTGGAACCCTGCGCTGGGAGTTTTTTACAACCAGAACGACTATCTGTACAACAACGGCCCGTATTTCGACATATTCCTCAACATGCAGTGGAAGAGGGCGGTTATCTTCGTCAAATACCAGAATGCAGGCAGGGGCTGGCCGATGAAGAAACTTGACTACTTCAGCGCGGACAGGCACATAATTACCGAACCGGGAATGAACGGCCTCAAGATAGGTTTGTACTGGCCTTTCTATATGGACACTCACTCCAACGCAAGCAAGTCAGGCGGAAGCAGTGGCGGCGGTGTAAAAGGCGCTAAACGATAGTGACTTATGGATGCCGGGAAACAGGGCCTCATCACAGTGATAGTGTCGTCGGTGCTTGCCGTCGCCAGTTTTGTCGCATACTGGTTCCAGAAAAGCGAGCCCGTGGTGTCCCGGCTGGACGCGGGACCGGTACGCTGCCTTATCGAGCTCAAGAATTACAACGACACTTCCGCGGTACTGATTACGGGATTTAACTATCATCTGCTCAAGGAATTTGCTTCAGACAGGGACATCGACGTCACTATCTCGTTGAGCGACAAGTTCCAGTCAGGGCTTGACTCGCTTAAGCACGGAAACGTTGACATACTCGTTCTCCCGTTCAACGACTCGAAAGGTCTGGACAGCGTGCTTGTTTCGCATCCCGTTGACAGCCAGACAGTCTGGGTATTCAGAGGCGACTGGAAGCACGAATTGTCGGAGGTCAACCACTGGATAAGGCAGGTCCACAGACGGGACAATTTCAACCGGACCAGGGCCTCATTTATGAAAGTGTATTCTCCTTTCCGCAGCCGGCCGCGCGAGATGCTCTCACCTTATGACAGCCTCATAAGGCAGTACGCCGACTCGATAGGCTGGGACTGGAGGATGATGGCGGCGGTGATTTATCAGGAGTCCCATTTCCATATCGAGGCGCAGTCCCACAGGGGCGCGAGGGGGCTGATGCAGATGATGCCATCCACCGCCGATACTTTCGGAGCCGGGGACCTGCTTGACCCCGAAGAGTCCATAAGGGCAGGAGCCAAATATCTCGAAAAACTGTCCTACCGTTATAACAGACTGGCCGCCAATAGATTGGAAAGGGACAAATTCGTTCTTGCAGCATACAATGCCGGCGGCGGCCGCATAAGGGACTGCATCATATTTGCCCGCAGCATGGGGATTGAACCGAAGGAGTGGAACGATATAGTAAGTATCATACCTCATATGCAGGACAGCAGCACCGTAGCCGCTGTCCCGGAAGTGAAACTGGGCACTTTCAAAGGTGTCGAGACCATCAACTATGTAAACAGGGTACTGGCTCTCTACAATGAATTTTGCCGAATAGCACCAAAGGAACGGAAATGAAGGCGGAAAGGTTCATAGCCGGGAGGATAAGGTTCAACGGAAGGATGGCTTCCGTTGCTATTGCGCTTTCGTTTTTCATAATGATTATCGCCGTGGCGATAGCGTCGGGGTTCCGCAGGGAGATACGCAAGGGTGTGGCTGAACTTAGCGGTGACGTGATGCTGACCTCGGCGGCATTTAACTATTACAGTGAGGACAATCCCATAGATGCGGAGCCATCGTATCTGGGGATTATGAAGAATCTCCCCGAAGTAGGCAGCATCGAGCCTGCCGTGTACAGGGCCGGCATAGTCAAGTCTGGCGAAAGCATACACGGAATACTGCTGAAGGGCACACAGGAAACCGACACCTGCCGCCTTGGAGCAAAGGTCCCTTCGAGGCTGGCATCCATGCTAAATCTCAAGGTCGGGGACCCTATGCTCTGCTATTTCGTATCCGACAGGGTCAAGGCCCGCAAGTTCACGGTAACGGAGATTTATCCCGCAATCCTTGACGGAGATGACAAACTGCTCGTTATGGTTGACATCGACGACCTGCGCAGGCTCAACGGCTGGAGCGAGCGCCAGGCATCCGCACTGGAGGTAAAGCTAAAAGGCAAGTCCATTACTGACAATGACATAAGGCGCATCTCAAGGGAACTTGGAGACATTTCCTACAAGTGTACCGGCGAAGATGAGGACGTGCTTGTGCCTTCCGCATCAGTTGACAGGTTCGGCCAGCTCTTTGACTGGCTGGGGCTGCTGGACTTCAATGTGGCGGCAATACTTATCCTTATGACCATAGTGGCGGGATTCAATATGATTTCCGGCCTGCTCATCCTGCTTTTCCGCAACATCTCAACCATAGGAATGCTCAAGACCCTGGGGATGAGCAACGGAGGGGTAGCCAGAGTGTTTATGCTGGTCAGCGCCAGACTTGTTCTGACGGGAATGCTTGCGGGAAACGCGCTCGCGCTGCTGTTCTGCCTGATCCAGGACAAGACCCATCTCGTAAGGCTCGACCCTGACAATTACTTTGTCTCCGCCGTACCCGTAGGCATAGACCTGCCATCGATACTTGGCGCCGACCTCATCGCGGCGATTGCAATCCTGCTTCTGATGAGCCTTTGCTCGCTTTTCATTTCGAACGTCGATCCTTCCGAGACTGTAAGGACTGAATAAGTTCGAGATTGCTCTTTGCCGCAATGTCCTCCGGATTGATCTTCAGCGCCTTTTTATAGAAAGAGCGCGCCTTCTTCGGATTGTCCTTCGCCACCAGCCAGTAGGTTCCCTGGTTGCTCACAAAGGAAGAATTGTTCCTGTA
>SFJA01000144.1 GCA_004556005.1 Bacteroidales bacterium
CCGCTCATGAGCACACTCCTGCGGATTTCATTACCAAGCAGACCACGGTTGACCCGTCCGATGATGGTATGGATATCTGGCAGGACGCTTTGGAGACCTGCTTCTGCGGTGACAACGAGCTCATCGATTATGTTCAAGAGATCGCTGGTCTTTCCGCTATCGGGAAGGTCTGTGTCGAGGGCTTGATCATTGCTTACGGTGAAGGCCGTAACGGAAAATCCACCTTCTGGAATACGCTCTCCCGTGTGCTGGGCACCTATAGCGGCAACATGTCCGCAGATACTCTGACCGTCGGATGCAAGCGGAATGTAAAGCCGGAGCTGGCTGAAGCCAAAGGTAAACGGATAATCATTTGGCTGAAGCCAAAGGTAAACGGATAATCATTGCCGCCGAGCTGGAGGAAGGCATGCGCCTGAACACATCCAACGTCAAACAGCTCTGTTCAACGGACGAGATCTATGCGGAGAAAAAGTACAAGGACCCGTTCAGTTTCGTACCGAGCCACACCCTTGTGCTTTACACGAACCATCTGCCGAAGGTCGGTGCAATTGATGCCGGGACATGGCGTAGGCTGATTGTCATTCCGTTTAACGCCAAGATTGAAGGCTCCTCTGACATCAAGAACTATGCCGATTACCTTTTCAACAAAGCTGGCGGTGCAATCCTGAAATGGATCATGACCGGTGCCAAGCGTGTGATCGAAAAGGATTATCACATCGTTAAACCGGCTGTGGTGGATGCTGCGATTCAGAAGTACAAGGACAATAACGACTGGCTCTCGCAGTTCCTCGATGAATGTTGTGAGGTCGGATCAGGCCTGATCGCTAAATCCGGCGAGGTCTACAACGCATACCGCAGCTATTGCATGCAGGTGGGCGACTATATCCGCAGCACGACTGATTTCTACACTGCGCTGGAATGCGCCGGTTTTGAAAGGAAAAGAAGCAAATCTGCACGGCTGCTTTTTGGCCTGCAGCTTAAGTCGGACTTTCTTGATTGAACCGAGGGTGACGGTCGATGACAGTCTTTACAGAAACTATTCTTAGAGCACTAAAAAACAAGACCTAAGAAAAGTTACGGAATTACCCGTCATCGACCGTCACCACCCACTCTAATCCCTGATGGAGGAACATTATGCGAGAGAAAATCATAGAACAACACTTAGTCAAAGCCGTGAAAAACAGCGGCGGCATTGCACCGAAACTGGTGAGCCCCGGATTTGATGGTATGCCGGATCGACTGGTGCTGCTGCCCGGAGGCAAGATCGGATTTGTGGAGGTCAAGGCACCGGGCAAGGTACCGAGACCTTTGCAGGTAGCCAGACACGGATTACTGCGGCGGCTGGGCTTCAAGGTATATGTCCTTGATGCCCCTGAGCAGATTGGAGGGATACTTGATGAAATACGAACCGCATGAGTACCAGAGGTATGCAATCAACTATATCGAGGACCATCCCTTCGCTGCCGTGCTGCTGGACATGGGCCTTGGCAAAACGAGCATCACACTGACCGCTGTTGCGGACCTGCTGTTCGACAGCTTCGAGGTTCACAAGGTGCTGGTCATTGCTCCACTTCGAGTAGCCCGTGACACTTGGAGCGCAGAGCTTCAAAAGTGGGACCAGCTTCACCACCTGACCTATTCGGTGGCGGTCGGAAGCGAGGCTGAGCGAAAAGCGGCCCTGACGAAGAAAGCCGATATCTACATCATCAACCGTGAGAACGTCCAGTGGCTCATTGAGAAAAGCAAGCTCCCATTTGATTACGACATGGTCGTGGTAGACGAGCTTTCTTCCTTCAAAAACCACCAGTCAAAACGCTTCAAGGCTCTGATGCAGGTACGGCCCAGAATCAAGCGTGTCGTTGGGCTCACCGGCACTCCAGCCAGCAACGGACTGATGGTTCTGTGGGCAGAGTTCAAGGTCATAGACATGGGAAAACGCCTCGGTCGGTTTATCACCTATTATCGGCAGGAGTATTTCGTGCCGGACGCCATGAACGGCCAGATCGTTTACAGCTACCGTCCGAGGCCCGGTGCCGAGCAAGCCATATAC
>SFJA01000145.1 GCA_004556005.1 Bacteroidales bacterium
CAAGCCGGATGTCCGGGGTTCGAATCCCCGTGCCTCCAGTATTGGATATTTGAAAATATAGCGTTAGGAACGGAAAGAATAATATGGTCAAGCGAAAAAGGGTCTACGGAGGATGCCTAGGAGCTGCCAGGCGAAGAAGGACGTGATCAGCTGCGAAAAGCCGGGAGTAGGAGCCAATATCCCACGATCCCCGGATTTCCGAATGGGGTAACCCGATTGTCTGGATGACAATGATCCGATGCATGAATCAATAGTGCACGGAAGAGATACGCAGGGAAGTGAACCATCTAAGTACCTGCAGGAAAAGAAATCTAAAGAGATTCCCATAGTAGCGGCGAGCGAAGTGGGAAGAGCCCAAACCGCATGGAGAAATTCATGCGGGGTTGTAGGACATGAGCGGGGTTTACCCGTGAAGTAATAAAACCCGAGGTCAGCGGAAAGGTCTGGGAAGGCCTGCCAGAGACGGTGAAAGCCCGGTACGCGAAAACCGAAGGACTTCATGGCTCATGATCCTGAGTACGGCGGGACACGAGGAATCCTGCCGGAAGCAGGGGGGACCACCCTCCAAGGCTAAATACTCGGCAGCTACCGATAGCGCACAGTACCGTGAGGGAAAGGTGAAAAGTACCCCGGGAGGGGAGTGAAAGAGAACCTGAAACCGTAGACTTACAAGCGGTCAGAGCCCGAGAGGGTGATGGCGTGCCTTTTGTAGAATGAGCCTGCGAGTTACCGTATGCAGCAAGGTTAAGGGATAGGAGTCCCGGAGCCGTAGGGAAACCGAGTCTGAAGAGGGCGACAAGTTGCATGCGGTAGACCCGAAGCCAAGTGATCTATCCATGGCCAGGCTGAAGCCCCGGTAAAACGGGGTGGAGGGCCGAACCTAAATCCGCTGAAAAGGGTTGGGATGAGCTGTGGATCGGAGCGAAAGACTAAACAAACTTGGAGATAGCTGGTACTCCCCGAAAAGGGCTAGCGTTGTACGGACTGTCACGGAGGTAAAGCACTGAATAGATGCGGGCCCTTCACCGGGTACCAAGTTTAATCAAACTCTGAATGCCGTGATACAATATACAGCAGTCAGACGGCGACTGATAAGGGCCGTCGTCAAAAGGGAAACAGCCCAGACCGACAGTTAAGGTCCCAAAGGTATGCTAAGTGGGAAAGGAAGTGCGATTGCACAGACAGCCAGGAGGTTGGCTTAGAAGCAGCCACACCTTTAAAGAGTGCGTAACAGCTCACTGGTCGAGTAGTCGTGCGCCGACAATTTAACGGGGCTAAGCATACCACCGAAACTTCGGCACAGAACCAGATTCTGTGGGTAGGGGAGCATTCCATGTACGGATGAAGGAGTGGCGGAAGCCTATCTGGACGGGATGGAAGAGAGAATGCAGGCATGAGTAACGAAAAGACAGGTGAGATCCCTGTCCGCCGAAAGCCTAAGGTTTCCAGGGTAAAGGTAATCTACCCAAGGGTCAGTCGGCCCCTAAGGCGAGGACGAAGGTCGTAGCCGATGGGAAACGGGTCAACATTCCCGTACCTCTTACTGTTTCGAAGGAATGAAGCATAGGGCGAAACACTGCCGGGCGACGGTTGTCCCGGCCGAAGCGGCGAGCCGATGAGGGATGCAGTCAAACGCGCATCCTGAGGTGAGCCGGGAGCGAGCTGCCTTACGGGGGAGCGAAGAGTGTGTAGTCGTCGTGCCGGGAAATAATTTCTAAGGACAGACAGTAAGGGACCGTACTATAAACCGACACAGGTGGGCGAGCTGAGAATGCGCAGGCGCACGGAAGAATTCGCGTTAAGGAACTCGGCAAAATGCATATGTAACTTAGGGATAAATATGGCCATGGCGACATGGTTGCAGAGAAATGGCCCAAGCGACTGTTTACCAAAAACACAGGTCCATGCGAACCAGCAATGGGAAGTATATGGACTGACACCTGCCCGGTGCTGGAAGGTCAAGAGGAGCTGTCAGCAGCAATGCGAAGCAGCGAATTTAAGCCCCAGTAAACGGCGGCCGTAACTATAACGGTCCTAAGGTAGCGAAATTCCTTGTCGGGTAAGTTCCGACCCGCACGAATGGTGTAACGATTTGGGCACTGTCTCAACGCGAAATCCGGTGAAATTGAAGTTCGGGTGAAGATGCCCGATACTTGTGGTTAGACGGAAAGACCCCGTGAACCTTTACTTTAACTTGATATTGAAACCTGGACCAGTATGTGTAGGATAGGTGGGAGACAGGGATGCATGCCCGTCAGGGTGTGCGGAGTCGATGGTGAAATACCACCCTTGCTGGTACAGGTTTCTAACCCGGTCCGTAATCCGGATCGGAGACAATGTCAGGCGGGAAGTTTGACTGGGGCGGTCGCCTCCCAAAGGGTAACGGAGGCGCGCGAAGGTCACCTTAGGATGGTTGGGAATCATCCGGCAAGTGTAAAGGCACAAGGTGGCTTGACTGCGAGACTGACAGGTCGAGCAGGTACGAAAGTAGGTCTTAGTGATCTGGCGGTAGCGTGTGGAAGCGCCGTCACTTAACGGATAAAAGGTACTCCGGGGATAACAGG
>SFJA01000004.1 GCA_004556005.1 Bacteroidales bacterium
GGAAAGCGAGGGCCCGTGCACTAACCAGGCTCTGAGGGCCGTGTGTGGCAGGTCGGCCGAATTCCTGAAAATCATCGCGCGAGCCGATGTGCCCTGGAGTGCTGTCTGGAGGGGTTCGGGTCGCTCGATGGACTCAAATCGATGCCATCGCGCGAGCGGATGTGCCCTGTAGGGCCCGTGCACTAACCGGGCTCTGACGGCCGTGCGTGGCAGGTCGGCCGACTTCCTGAAAACCATCGCGCGAGCGGATGTGCCCTGGAGTGCTGTCTGGAGGGGTTCGCGACGCTCGATGGACACAAATCGATGCCATCGCGCAGGCGGATGTGCCCTGTAGGTCCGTGGAATGGCGATTGCCGTGCCAGATGAATTGCAGGTAAGTGTGGGACTGGGCACTAACCGGGCTATGACGGCCGTGCGTGGCAGTTCTGTGTCAGTTCGGTGGCCTTCCTGCAAATCATCGCGCGAGCGGATGTGCCTTGGAGTGCTGTCTGGAGAGGTTTGGGTCGCTCGATGGACACAAATCGATGCCATCGCGCAGGCGGATGTGCCCTGGAGGGCCCTGGAAGGCCGATTGTCTTGTCAGATGAATTGCAGGAAAGTGAGGGAACGGGCTCTGAGGGCCGTGCGTGGCAGGTCGGGGTTCTTCCTGCTAATCATCGCGCGAGCGGATATGCTCTGGAGCGCTGTCTGGAGGGGTTCGTGGTGTTCGATCGATTAACCGTCCCCGAGATGACGCTTCGTGAAATTCACCTGGAACCGTAATCGCCATTCTAGGCCACTCCAAGGCACATTGCGGTTCCAGGTGGAACCAAATTGGGCTCACCTGGACCTTTTTCGGGAGCTAACTACTTGATAATCAATAATGGCAGGCTCCAGGTGAATTTCACGAAGGCACGATGAGACAGCTCCCCGCCGCAAGCCTCCGAACCAACCTCCCGACCCCTCCTCCCAAGTCGAAACGCAAAAAGGGCCAACTGCATACTATCATACAGTTGGCCCTTCCAGAGTCGTGCCTCGGGCGGGAATCGAACCCGCACGACCCTTTCGGGTCAAGGGATTTTAAGTCCCTCGTGTCTACCATTTCACCACCAAGGCAAAGCCATTGGCCTCTGTTTCAGCCCGCTGGAACGCAGATTGGTCACAAATTTACAAATTAATTGCGGATGTGTGCAAAATTATCCTCAATGATTGACAAAAAATGCTAAATTAGCAGCCAGTAACATAAATGATAACGCTATGTTCAGTAAAGATGTATATGTCCGCCGGCGCAGGACACTGGCGGAAAAAATGAAAGGGGAGAGCGGTGTGTTGCTTTTCATCGGCAATGTTGAGAGCCCGGCGCAGTACAGGGATAACTGCTACAAATGGCGTCAGGACGGCAACTGGTTGTATTTCTTCGGCTTGGAGGAACCGGCTTTTGCTGCCGTGATCGACCTTGACAACGGCAGTGAAACCATCTACGCTGATGATTATAGCGTGGATGACATAATCTGGACAGGACCGATGCCTACTGTAGCCTCGCTCGCCGAAAAAGTAGGAGTAGCCCATTCCGCCCCGTCAGCCCAACTTGACAGGGACATAGCACAGGCAATGGCAAACGGTCGGAAGGTGCATTTCCTTGCCGTATCCCGCTATTACAATGCGCTCCGGCTCTCGCAGCTCACAGGAATCGACCCTATGGCAGCATTTTCCTGCGGCAAAAAGGGTTCACCGGTAGCATCCGAGGCCCTCACCCGCGCTGTAATTGAAATGCGTCTGGTTAAGGAAGATATTGAAATTGAGCACATTGACGCTGCCTGCGACCTCGGCTACGCAATGCACACCGCCGCCCGCAGAGGCATAAGGCTGGGCCGCATCGAGCAGGAGATAGTCGGAGAAATGGAAGGCGTAACCCTTTCCGGCGGCTTTGGACCGAGCTTTCAGACCATACTCACGCAGCACGGCGAAATCTTCCACTGCCACTCGCACGAGTGTCTTATCGACCCGGACCGTCTTATGGTGATCGATGCCGGCGCCGAAACCAACTCCCACTACGCTTCCGACTTTACCCGCACCTATCCGACAAGCGGTCGCTTCACCCCTCGCCAACGCGATATCTATCAGATAGTGTACGAATGCAATGAACTGGCATACAATATGATAGCCCCTGGTATCACATACCGCGACTGCCATCTTGCAGCCAACCGGCATATGCTCGAGCGCCTCTCGGAGCTAAAGCTCGTGCACGGCGACATCGACGATATGATGCAACTCGGCATAGCCGGACTCTTTATGCCTCACGGCCTCGGCCACAATATGGGCATAGAATGTCACGATATGGAAGACCTCGGCGAGAATCTTGTCGGCTACGACCCTGACCAGCAGCGTTCCGACCAGCTCGGTCACTGCAGTCTCCGAATGGCGCGCCGTCTCCGTCCGGGCAATGTAATCACCGACGAACCGGGGAAGATGACATCCTTGTGACTTCCGACGGTGCCCGCCGGCTTGGTGCAAAGCGCCTGCCTATCGCCCCGGACGAGGTGGAAGCCGCTATGGCTGAGGATAAAGCGCTCTTCGAGGCCTCCCGCTAGCGTGACTTCGCCCCGCCCGCGCTAAGCGCAGCCTGTCAGACGGCTGCCCGCGCGAGACGGCAACAAACAACAATAACCTGCTGAACTATGAAACACTTGATGATTCATCCGGTGCGGGCCCTCGCGGACCTGCTGATGCCGAGATACTGCCCCTTATGCGGCGCTCTGCTACTTCTGGCGGAGCACCGCATCTGTTTGTCCTGCACGGCCGCACTCCCGCTGACCTATTACTGGCTGCGCCCCCGCAACCCTATGTCCGACCGCATCAACGCCCTGCTCGCCCGCACTTCCGACCCTCCCGAGCAATACCTTTACGCCGCCGCACTCTTTTTCTACACCGGCCCCTACCGAGATGTCACCCGTCTGCTCAAATACCTCAGGGACTTTGAGTTAGGTCGTTATTTCTCCAGGGCTCTCGCTTCTCGCATAGCCGCCTCGCCGCAGTTTTGGGACGTCGATATGGTAGTGCCGCTGCCCCTGCACTGGACCCGTCGTCTGCGAAGGGGATACAATCAGTCCGACATTATTGCCGCAGCGCTCGCCTCGGAACTCGGGGTGCCCTGCTGCCGCAAGCTTCTTAGTCGCCGCCGCCGGACCCGAAGCCAGGCAAAGATGCAGGGGGAAGGAAGAATTCGTAATGTAACCGGGGCCTTTGTGTCGGATTATAAGGACTTTAGGCCGCGGCATATCCTGCTGGTCGATGACGTGTTGACTACCGGTGCGACCCTTGCTGCGGCAGAGCTGGCATTGAGACGGGGAGTTCCTGGCGGAGCGCAGCCTCCTCGGGTGTCGTTCGCGACCCTCGCCTGCGTGCCTCACGAGAGCGGGGTAGGGTAGTGGAAACGCTTCGCGATGTCTTTACGCCTATGGACTAGAAATACTTGTTTTCCTGCCGGTTCAACGCTATGAAAATGAATAACATAGCAGTAAAGGTCCAGAGAGAGGAACCGCCGTAGGAGAGCAGCGGCAGAGGTATGCCGATTACAGGCATCAGGCCAATTGTCATACCAATGTTTATGAATAGATGCATAAACAGGCAGCTTGCAAGGCAGTACCCGTAGATTCGGGTAAATGACTCCCTCGACTTGTCGGCATCCTGAATGATCCAGCCTATGAGCAGGCAATAGAGAACAACTACCAGCAGGCAGCCGACGAAGCCCCATTCTTCGCCGACCGTGCAGAAAATGAAGTCCGTACTTTGCTCAGGGACAAAGCCATACGCTGTCTGGGTGCCGCCGAGGAAGCCTTTTCCGGTCAGTCCGCCCGAGCCTATTGCAATCATTGACTGGCGCACGTTGTAACCTACTCCCGAAGGGTCGTCCTTGAGCCCGAGCAGCACCTCGATTCGGCTGCGCTGATGGTCCTGGAGCACGTTGTGGAAGAGAAAATCGGTTGCAAATACCAGTGCGATGGCTCCGATATACGACAGGATGATATTGCGTATCCATACCCTTCTGCCGGTTTTGGAACGCTTGCGGTAGTGGATGAAAGTCCATATCAGAAATGCGGCGGCAACAGAAGTGCATACTATTATCGAGATCCACCAGTTGGAAACCAGAGTCAGGATAAAGACGACTATCGCTGCGCCAATAAGAGTAAGGTACCATCCGGACAGACCCTCGCGGTAAAGCACGAAAATGAATCCCACATAAACGAGGGCAGAGCCGGTTTCGCTTTCTGCCACGATGATAAGCATCGGAAGCAGTATGATGGGCGCTATGCGGAGTACGTCAACAAAGCGGTTCAGAGGCCTGTTCATCTTGCTGAGAACCGTTGCCAGCAGCAGTGAGGTCGATATTTTGGATAGCTCCGCAGGTTGGAATTTGACAGGACCGAGCTCGAACCAGGAGTGGGAGCCCTTTACGTCCTTGCTGACAAAAATCACCAGGACAAGCAGTGCGGTAACTACCAGATACAGAGGCAATGCCGAGACTTCCCAGTAATGGGGATTGAGGGCAAACAGTATGACCGCCGCGATGATGAATGCGGTAATCATCCATATAAACTGCTTGCCTGAACGGCAACTGAGGTCAAAAATGGAAGATGGTTCGGACGAGTGTACAGATGCGTAGATGTTGATCCATCCAATAAAGACCAGCGCGATGTAGATTCCCACCAGTCTCCAGTCAACGGTCTGCTTTAGCCCTCTGTCCAGTCTGTTTGCTTGATTCATCTCACTCTAAAAGAATTTGGTCTCCAACATTCTGTCCTCCATAGGCTTGCGCTCTTCGCAAATCTCGCCGTTGAGATACTTCTCAAGCATCAGCGAGGCTACGGGCAGCGCCCAGGTGGCGCCGAATCCGGCATTTTCGACATACGCGGCGACGGCAATCTTCGGGTTGTCCTTTGGTGCGAAGCAGATAAAGACGGAATTGTCCTTGCCGTGCGGGTTCTGGGCGGTTCCGGTCTTGCCGCAAACTTCCAGCCCCGGAATGGCTGCCCTGAATGCAGTTCCGCCCGCACTGCCACCACCGTTCACTGCCATATACATACCCTCGACAGCCACGGCGAAATGCGTCGTATCAACCTTGGTATATTGCCTTTCGTGGTATTTCGGGTCTATCTCGATCCCTTCTGAGTCCTTGACCAGATGCGGTATGTAGTAGTATCCGCGGTTTGCCATTATTGCAGCAAGATTGGCAATCTGGAGAGGCGTGGCACCGATTTCGCCCTGACCTATGGACAGCGAGACTATGGTCGGGAACTTCCAGCGCTTGCGGTAGATTCTGTCATAGAAGTTTGAAGTCGGGATGTTCCCTCCGAGTTCGGAAGGGAAGTCGCTCCCCAGTTTGTGCCCAAATCCGAAGCTCAGCACATACTCCCTCCATACGTCAAATGCCTCCTGAATGCTGCCGTACTTCTTGTTTTCCAATACGTTGCGCAGAACGTAACAGAAGTATCCGTTGCAGGAAGTCGCGATGGCGTCGCGGAATGCCAGAGGCGAGCTGTGGGCGTGGCAGCCGAGCTTGCGTGATGAACTGTAGGCATAGCCGCCGTTGCACGGATAGCTGTTGGAAGGTACCAGAACACCCTCCTGCAGGCCTATGAGGCCGTTTACGAGCTTAAATACCGATCCTGGTGGATAGGATGCCATAACCGTGCGGTTAAACATAGGCTTGCGCGGATTCTTGGCTATCTCGCCATAATATTTGCCTATATCGGAAAGTACTTCCACGTCGATTCCCGGACTGCTGACCATCGCAAGTATCTCTCCCGTAGATGGTTCTATCGCTACCACCGAGCCGGTCTTGCCCTCCATCAGCTGCTGCCCGTACTGCTGCAGGTGGGCGTCTATCGTGGTTATGATATCGTGTCCCGGCATTGCCGGCTTGTCGTGTTCGCCGTTCATATATGACGACTGCACCCTGTTCCTGGAGTCCCTCAGGTAGATGTGGTAGCCCTTTTCTCCGCGCAGGTCGGCCTCCCGTGCGGCTTCAAGACCGGTCTTGCCTATGTAGTCGCCGGATTTGTATTCGGGATGCTTCTTGATGTCGTTGGCATTGACTTCGGAAATGTAGCCGAGCAGGTTGCCGCCGGCGTTGAAGGGGTATTCGCGCACGCTGCGCACCTGGGAGGAGAATCCCGGATAGCGGTATTCTTCCTCGGCAAAGCGCATATAGACCTCGGAACTGACCTGCTTGAGGAAGGGGAGTGTCCTGAATCCTATGGACTTGCGGTTTTTTCTGTAGTACTCCATCTTGCTCCGCACGAGCGAGTCGGGAATGCACAGGGCGTTTGCAAGTGCCAGAGTATCAAACTCCTGGACCTCTTTTGGCGTTACCAGGATGTCGTAGCAGACCTTGTTGCCCACGAGAATCTCCCCGTTTCGGTCGTAAATCACCCCGCGGGGCGGGTAGATGTAGTCATAGACCATCGAGTTGTTGTCGGCGTTGACCTTGTATTCGCCGTTTATGCACTGTATGTAAAACAGTTTGCCGACAAGTACTGCAGCAACCGTGACGAGTCCGATGAGGAGCTTGTTTTTGCGGTTTATCTCCATTTTTCCTCAGATGTTAGCAGGTCTGCCACGAAGAACGAGACTATCGTACTCACCAGAATAGAGCACAGAATCTTGACTGCATTGAGCCAGAACGGTCTGGTGCCCGCTGCGTCGGCAAGCACGTAAACGAGGATGAAGATGCTGCAGCTGAGCAGCGATGCGAGCAGCATCTTTGGTATGCCCTGCTTGCGGCGCGAGACGTTTTCGCGGCGGACAAGCACTTCCTGCCCAAACACCAGTCTTATTATGCCCAGGCGGCAAAGCGCGACCGGGACCAGCGAAATGGACGTGAGTCCCAGCATTCCGTCCCCCAGAAAGTCAACCGCCAGACCGGTGACAAAGGCGACAATCATTGAGAATATCGTTCCTTTTTCGATAGGAATACACAGGATCATTACCGGGAGGAAGCTCACCATCACGAAGCGCGAGAAGGTGAAAAACTGCATCAGGAGCACCTGCAGAATCATGAGCAGCAGGAAAAGTATTGTAAAGCCCGGTTTCTTCATCTGTGTCCCTCCTCATCCTTTTTTTCCAGACTGGTGATTTCGTCCCTGACCGGATTGTTTACGACCGTAACGTAGCGAAGCGCGGAAAAGTTCTGGAACAGAAATACTTCCGTGCGGTTTGTCGAGCCGTTCATCATATTGGAAAGTCCCGTTACGCCAATGGGGATGTCGGGCGGGAAAATTGAAGAAAACCCGCTGGTCCTGACCGTATCCTTTTCCGGAATCTCGTAGTGCAGAGGCAGGTCCGAAAGGTAGGCCCTGTCCGTATGGACTCCGTCCCAAACCAGCGGCGCGACGATTCCGGTGCGGCCTACGCGGGCGCTCACGCTTATCTTGCTGTTCATAAGCGTAAGTCCGTAGCTAAAATGTTCGTCCACGGCGCTCACGACTCCCACAACTCCCAGACTGCTGATGATTCCGCTGTTCGGCTTGATCCCGTCGGCCCTTCCCTTGTTGAGAATGATGTAGTTATGGCTGCTGTTCTTGCTGAGCTTGACCACGGTCGCCGGAATGTAGGTGAAGCGGCTGCCGCTGCCCTTGACCAGCTCCGCCTCCTCGGTCAGCATCTCGCCGGCATCCTTGAGCGCCCTCAGTTCCTCGCTCAGGCGGAAATTCTCCTCTCTGAGCTGATCGTTCTGCTTCTGCAGGTTGAAGTGATTGCGAATGGTCTCCGTTCCACCCCAGAGCGCGCCCATCACCCTGTGCGACATACGGTTGAACCATATGTCCTGAAGGGTCGAACTGCGGGACAACAATGCGCCTCCGGCAAATTCCAACGCGATGAATATTGCCAGTACTATTACAGGATAGGTATTTCCCCGGCCCGATGACATATTATCTCATCAGGAATGAGTAGTGGTCGGTGTGCTTGAGAGCTTCGCAGGTTCCCCTTGCAACTGCGTGGAGAGGGTCGTCGGCTACGTGGAACTGTATGTTTACCTTTTCGGTGAATCTCTTGGCAAGACCCCTGAGCAGCGCTCCGCCTCCGGAGAGGTAGATGCCGTTTTCCACGATGTCGGAATAAAGCTCAGGTGGCGTGCTTTCCAGTACGTGCAGGATGGACGTCTCTATCTTGGCGATGGACTTGTCAAGGCAGTGGGCTATCTCGTGATACTCGATGGTAGCCTCGACCGGGTGGGCCGTCATAAGGTTAGGTCCCCTGACGATGAACGGCTCCGGTGCCTCGTCGAGGTCCGGGATGACTGCACCGACGGCAATCTTAATCTTTTCCGCCGTGATTTCGCCGACCCTGATATTATGCTGCTGACGCAGGTAATACTGTATGTCTGAGGTAAATACGTCTCCGGCCGTCCTGATGCTGTCCTGTACTACCAGGCCGCCGAGAGAGATGACGGCAATTTCCGTAGTACCGCCGCCTATGTCCACAACCATATTGCCCTGTGGCGCCTCGACGTCAAGACCTATTCCCAGCGCGGCAGCCATTGGCTCGTGGATGAGGTACACGTCCCTTCCGCCGGCGTGCTCCGAAGAGTCGCGCACCGCCCTGATTTCCACCTCGGTGGATCCGGACGGAATGCCGACCACCACCTTGAGGTTGGGGGTGAATATGCTCTTGCGCTTGCTGTTCACGCTCTTGATGAATCCGCGTATCATCATTTCGGCAGCGTTGAAGTCGGCAATCACTCCGTCACGCAGCGGCCTGATGGTCCTGATGCCCGGATTAACCTTTTCGTGCATCAGCTTTGCCCTCTGGCCGAGCGCAATGAGTTTGTTCGTATTGTTATCCAAAGCCACGATGCTCGGTTCGTCAAGCACAATCCTGTCATTCTGGTAAATGACCGTGTTGGCAGTACCGAGGTCGATAGCAAGTTCCTGATTCAGAAATGAAAAAGCCATATTGTGTTTTCACTGTAAATTATAACTTACAAAGGTAGATAAAATAATGGGAAAAAAGCTTAACTTTGAACCTAAATGGATAGAAAAGTTTACGCAGTTTTTGTCGCCGGAGGAAGCGGAACCAGGATGGGATCCCGCACTCCCAAACAGTTTATGAAACTGAACGGTGTGCCGGTGCTGCAGCGCACGATAGAGCGCTTTTACCGTTGCATTCCGGATCTCGAAGTCATTACCGTCCTGCCCCGCCAGCATTTTGCAACCTGGCGCAAACTGTGCCTGGATTATGACTTCAACGTGCCCCAGACCCTTGTCGAAGGGGGAATTACACGCTTCCACTCCGTTCGCAATGCCCTTGAGCGCATAGATGATATGGATGCGGTGGTCATGATACACGATGGAGTACGGCCGCTTGTTACAGACGGGCTTATCAATGCTCTTCTGGATGCCTCAGCCCCGGGATTTGCCATAGTGCCAGTTACTCCTGTAACTGACACGCTGCGCTATCAGGACTTCCATCTCCCTGACCCTGACCGTTCGCAGATTGACGCGGTGCAAACCCCTCAGGTTTTTATCGCTTCCGACATCAAGGAGGCTTATGCCAATGCCTACGAGCTGGGTTTCACGGACGATGTCAGCGTAGCGATAAAACACGGCCTCAAAGTACGGCGAATCCCCGGACTAAAGTACAACATAAAGTTGACTACGCCCGAGGATATCGTTGTAGCTGAGCAGCTTATCTCTATTTGCCTCCCCGACGGGAGCGTCCCCGTCCGGAAGAAGTAGGAGCACTTTCATTTATTATTTTCCGGCAGTCCTCAAGAGTGAGGGCCGCTGCGTCCGTTCCTTTCGGAATCTTGTAATTCCCCCCCGCGTGCTTGATGTAAGGGCCGTAGCGTCCGTTGATCACGCTGATGTCATCAGCTTCGAAGGATAGAATGACGCTGTTTGCAGGACTTTCCTCGCGAGCCTTTCCGATTATTGCAATGCACTGCTCAAGGCTGATGCCGAGAGGATCCATACCTTTAGGAATGGAATAATTCTTCCCCGCGTGAATAAGATAAGGCCCGAACCTGCCCCTGGTGGCAACTATGTCCGTATCCTCGAAACTTCCCACCGTCCGCGGCAACTGGAACAGCTTAAGGGCTTCCTCAAGAGTAAGTGTCTCTATCAACTGACCTTTGCCCAGCGATGCGCACTGTCTCTTCTCGCCTTCACCCTTCTGCACATAAGGACCGAACTGACCGAAGCGTGCAATGATTTTCTGACCGCTCTCCGGATCTGTTCCTATCTCCCTCTCTACGTGGCTGTACTGCCCGTCGTGCATGGTGCTCTCCACCCTGTCGTGGAAAGGCTTGTAAAATTCGTCTATGACCTCGTTCCAGATCTTTCCTCCTTCGGCAATGGTGTCGAACGACTCCTCCACCCTCGCAGTAAAGTTGTAATCCATTATCTCATTGAAGCTTCCGCAAAGGAAGTCGCTGACTATCATACCTATTTCCTGAGGTATGAGACGAGCTTTTTCCGCTCCGATGAGTTCGGTTTTGCTCTTTTCCCTGATGGCCCCTTCGCTGAGCGAAAGGTTGACAACCTGAACCTTGGATCCCTCCTTGTCGCTCTTGACAATGTATCCGCGACCGGTTGTGAGCGTGCTCACGATGGAGGCGTAGGTCGAAGGACGGCCTATGCCCAGTTCTTCGAGTTTCTTTACAAGGGTACCTTCCGAATAGCGGGCAGGCGGCTGGGAGAATTTGCACTCGGCAAGAAGTTCGAGACAGCTCACGCTGTCCCCCTTCTTGAGTGCGGGGAGCTTGCCGTTCTTCTCCTCGTCATCCCTGTAAAGGGCTGTGAATCCGTCAAACAGAACCGTGCTTGACTGCACTGTGAACTTCTCGCTGCGCTTGTCTGACGCGAGCTTTACAGTGGTGTTGAGCATCCTGGCATCCTCCATCTGGGACGCAACTGTCCTTTTCCAGATGAGGTTGTAGAGTTTCTGCTCCTGTGCTGTTCCCTCGATTGAAGTGTTTTTGATATATGTAGGCCTGATGGCTTCGTGTGCTTCCTGCGCGCCCCTGGACTTGGTCTTGTACTGCCTTGCGTGATGGTATTGCGGACCGAATTGTTCTTCGATGAACTGCTTGGCCGTGCCCAGGGCAAGGTTCGAGAGGTTGGTTGAGTCGGTACGCATATAGGTAATGAGACCCCTTTCGTAGAGTGACTGGGCAACCCTCATCGTGACGCTCACAGGGAAACGCAGCTTTGCTGCCGCCTCCTGCTGCAAGGTTGAGGTAGTGAACGGCGGAGCCGGATGCCTTGAGCCTTCCTTCTGCTCCACAGATTCGACAGTGTAAGATGCGTCGGTGCTGTCCAGAAGGAACTGCCGGGCCTGGTCAAGACCGATTATGCGGGTTTCGAGGGTGCCTTCGAATTGTTTCCCTCCCGCAAGGAAGCGCCCGCCGATGCGGTAGAATTGTTCCGGAACAAAAGCGGCAATCTCCCTTTCCTTGTCAACGACCAGACGCAGCGCAACGCTCTGTACCCTGCCGGCGGACAGTCCGCGCTTGACCTTGCGCCAGAGTATAGGCGACAGCTCAAATCCGACAAGACGGTCCAGGACCCTGCGCGCCTGCTGGGCGTTCACGAGGTTGGTATCTATCCCTCTCGGATTCTGTATCGCATTGAGTATGGCGTCTTTGGTAATCTCGTGGAATACTATCCTGCGGGTTTTTGCCGGGTCGAGTCCGAGGGTCTGCGCGAGGTGCCAGGAAATGGCCTCTCCCTCGCGGTCTTCATCGGATGCCAGCCAGACGGTGCCAGCCTTGTCCGCAGCGGCCTTGAGGTCGGCAACTACCTTCTTTTTAGAAGCGGGGATTACATATTCGGGAGCAAAGCCGTGCTCGACATCGACGCTCAGGCTGTTGTCCTTAAGGTCGCGGATGTGTCCGAAACTGGATTTGACCACATAGTCCTTTCCCAGGAATTTCTGTATGGTGCCGGCTTTTGCCGGAGACTCGACTATTACAAGGTTGTCAGCTGTACTCATAATCTCTCTAATCACTTTTCAAACTGCAAAGTAAGCCACAAAAGAGGACAAATTCAAAATTTAATTTTAATTTTGTAGTTTGTGAACGAAATTGATGCAAAAGATGACTGACAATACAATAAAGAAAATAATCAAGTGGTTCTGGATAATTGTATCGGCTCCGATAGCAATACTGCTCGTTGCAGTGCTGCTCGTCGCGATATTCGCAAAGATTCCTTCGTTCGAGGAACTGGAACATCCTGACAACAAGCTTGCTACTCAGCTTCTTGCAGAGAACGGCGAGGTGCTGACCACCTTCCACGTCGAGAACCGCACCTATGTCGATTACGAGGATCTGGCCCCAAGTCTGATCCAGGCTGCCGTGGCAACGGAGGACATACGCTTCTACAAGCATTCGGGCATAGACTTCCGCAGTCTCGCCCGCGTTATGGTCAAGACCCTTATGCTGCGCAACAGCAGTCAGGGAGGCGGTTCCACCATTACCCAGCAGCTCGCAAAGACACTCTACCCTCGCCGAGAACTAAACACACGCATCCCCGGTTGGAGCAAGGTGCAGATGGTCGGAATCAAGCTCAAGGAGTGGATTACCGCAGTCAAGATCGAGCGCAACTATACAAAGAACGAGATCTTGGCAATGTATCTCAACTCCATCTTCTTCGGAAGCAGCGCGTATGGAGTTGATGCGGCGGCCAAGACCTTCTTTGCCAAGAGCCCTTCCAACCTCAATATAGAAGAGAGCGCGATGCTTGTCGGTATGGTAAACAAGCCGACCAGATACAATCCTGTCCTCCATCCGGAATATGCCCTGCAGCGCCGCAATTTCGTGCTCAGGCACATGGCTGACGCAGGATTCATCACAAAGGCCGAATGCGACTCCATCAGCCTCATACCGATAAACGTGGACAAGTACGAGGTTCAGGACCACAACGCCGGGCTCGCTCCATACTTCAGGGATATGCTCCGCAGGGACTTCCAGGCAGAGAAGCCTAAGCGTTCCAATTATCAGTTTGAGGAAGAATACAGTGCCGACTCCCTGCGCTGGCGCGACGACCCCGTTTACGGCTGGCTCAACAAGAACCGCAAGTCGGACGGCAGCAAATATGACCTTGACCGCGACGGTCTGCGCATATACACCACTATTAACTACAAGATGCAGCAGTATGCCGAAGAGGCAGTGGAACAGCATCTCGGAAGCCGCCTGCAGAAGGACTTTAACAGGGAACTCAAGTGGAAGCGCAATGCACCGTTCTCCAACGATGTTGACAAGGAGACAGTTGACCGTGCAATGAACCAGGCAAGACGCTGGAGCGACCGCTGGAGGATGGGAAAGAAGAACGGATTGAGTGACAAGGAGATACTTGCCCAGTTCAGCCAACCTGCTGAAATGACCCTCTTTGCCTGGAACAAGCGCCACCGCATAGATACGGTGATGACCCCGGACGACTCCATACGCTACTGCAAGAGCATACTCAGGGCCGGCTTTGCCGCGATGGAACCGGGTACGGGCTACGTCAAGGCCTATGTCGGCGGACCGAACTACAGGTTCTTCAAGTATGACAACGTGCGTCAGGGCCGCCGCCAGGTGGGTTCTACCGTAAAACCTTTCCTCTACACCCTTGCAATGCAGGAGGGAATGAGCCCTTGCGACAAGGTTGTGAATATGCCTCAGACCTTCGATATGCCTGACGGAACCACCTGGACTCCGCGCAGTACAGACAAGGAAGAATGGATAGGAACCACCGTAACCCTCAAATGGGGACTTGCCAAGAGTTCCAACAACATCTCGGCATTCCTGATGAAGCAGCTCGGTCCGCAGGCCCTTGTGAGCATGATGCGGCAGATGGGTATAAGCACCCACCTCGATGAGGTGTATTCGCTCTGCGTAGGCTCTGCCGAAGTTGAGATTTTCAATATGGTGGCAGCATTCAACACCTTCCCAAGCGCAGGCTTGTTTGTTTATCCTCAATATGTTACGAGAATAGAAGATGCTGAGGGCAATGTCCTTGCAGACTTTACCGTACGCAAGCGCGAGGCCATTTCACCTCAGCTCGCCTACCTTATGGCACAGATGATGCAGGGCGTCGTGAACGAAGGAACGGGCTCCCGTCTGAGGGCGGTTTACAACCTCAAGGGCCAGATTGCAGGCAAGACAGGAACCACCAACGACAACTCCGACGGCTGGTTCATAGGATATACCCCTGAAATTACCGCAGGTGTCTGGGTTGGCGGCGAAGACCGCAACGTGCATTTCCAGAGCCTTGCCCAGGGCGGAGGCTCCAATATGGCCCTGCCTATCTGGGGAATATGGTACAAGAAATGTCTTGCCGACCCTTCAACCGGCCTGAGCGACCTTACAAGCTTTGCAGAACCGCCTTCAGGAGCAATCACCTTTGACTGTGAAACCGAGGGCCGCTTCCTGGGAGGCTATGGCGGAGACGGTGGCGACGGCGGCAACAAGGGCAGTCACGACGATGAGGAAGATTATTATTTCAACTAAGTATCACAATGAGTTACAGCAATATTGCAGTAATTTACGGCAGCGATTCTTCCGAGTCGGAAGTATCGTGCAGGAGCGGCGAATTTGTCGCATCCAGAATTGACGGCAGCGTTTACGGCATTTACGAGATTTACGCCCGTTTCGGCAAGTGGCAGCTCGTCGCCTGCAAGGATAAAAATTCCATGAGAATCACCTTCCCGGAAGGCTCACGTCCCGAAGTTGACAAGAACGAATTTGCCGTTAGCGTGCTCGGCCGCAAGGTGCGCTTCGACTACGCCTACATCGTCCAGCACGGTGCCCCGGGCGAGAGCGGTCAGATGGAGGGCTACCTCGAAATGCTGGGCATCCCGTTCAGCACCTGCAGTTCGCAGGTCAGCGCGGTCGCCTTTGACAAATTCTCCTGCAAGTGTCAGGTCCGCGACTTCAACGTGGTCAAATGTGCCCCCGACGCATACATACGCAAGGGCGCCGATTTGGAACAATTCTGCCGCAAGGTCAACTCCAGCCTGCGTTATCCCGTATTCGTCAAGCCTACCCAGGCCGGCAGCAGTTTCGGAGTGACCCGCGTGACCGACCCGTCCGCGCTTGCCTCGAGCATCACCTACGCCTTTTCCGAGTGTCCCGGCGTGCTCGTCGAGCAGTCCGTCAGCGGTCGCGAACTCACCTGCGCAGCCTATTTCGATGGCAGCAAGGTAGTTGCGCTCCCGCTTATCGAGATTGTGACCGAAAACGAATACTTCGACTACGATGCCAAATACAACGGCCACAGCAGCGAAATCTGCCCTGCCCCGGTAGATGACAGCGTGCGTCAACTCGTCCAGCAGACGACCACCGCCATCTACTCCAGCATGGGTTGCAAGGGCGTGGTCAGGATGGACTTCATTCTCGCCGAGGACGGACTTTACTTCCTCGAAATCAACACTATACCGGGAATGACCAGCGCGTCGCTCGTACCAAAGATGGTCCGCACCGCCGGCATCGACATGACCCAGTTCCTCACTACTATCATCGAGAACAGCTAGCTCCCGCGATGGCAATCCCGCCGGAAAAGAACACCCGCCCCGAACCGGTCTGTCCCGAACTGTCATGCCCCCTGGATTCTGCGGGGTCACGGGCTGCTCTTTTTGCCGGGACGGGGGATTCTGCGGCCCGGTTCAGTCTGGGACAATTCTACATTGAGGCTACCGACTCCCTTTGCGCGCTGTACCCGCGTCAGGAGGCGGCTGCCATCGTCTCTGTCCTGCTTCAGGAACGTCTCGGCGTGCCCGCCTACCTGCATATTACAGAACCTACAACGCCCTTATCTCCAGATAATTACGAAAGTCTCACTGCTGACCTGGGACGACTTCTGGCTGCCGAGCCCCTGCAATATGTGCTCGGTTACGCCTGGTTCTATGGACGCCGCTTCAATGTAAACAGCAATGTCCTCATACCGCGTCCGGAAACGGAACTGCTTGTAGAACAGGCACTTGCCCTGCTGAAAGGCCGCACTGCCGCACCGTACCGCGTCCTGGATCTCTGCACCGGCTCAGGCTGTATCGCATGGACTCTCGCCCTCGAACTCAGCGATCGCGGCACCTGCGGCACCGGCATCTCCAGTCCTGGTATTTCTGCTCCCGACTACCTCGCCCCCGATGTCCTCGCCCTTGACATCTCGCCGGCAGCCCTCGCCGTCGCCTCGTCGCAGTTCCCCGAAGCCACCGTCCGGCCCCGTTTCACAATTTCCGACATTTTACAGGAGAATTGTCTAAAATCCGTCCTTGGACCGTCATCCTCCTGGGACCTGATAGTCTCGAATCCGCCTTATATTATGGACTCCGAACGCGCTTCGATGCGCCCGAATGTGCTGGACCACGAGCCCGGACTTGCGCTTTTTGTGCCGGACGATGACCCTCTGCGTTTTTACCGTGCAATTGCCCGAATAGCAGCACAAAGGCTTTCTGAACGGGGTGCAGGCGTGGTTGAGATTAACGAAAGGCTTCCGGAGCAGACAGCGGCGCTCTTTTCGGAAGCGGGATTGCACGAAGTCCGCATCCATAATGACCTTGCAGGAAAGCCGAGACTCGTAAGTTTCTGCAGATAATTAGCCGATTCATTCTTTTTGAATCGGCTGATTCGGCTTAACTTTGCACTCGGACCAAAACTATAAAACTATGAACAGACCTTGTATTTTGGCAATGCTGATGCTGACGGCGTCACTTGCAATCAGTTCCTGCAATTATTATCACACCGAGTATCCTGAACCCGGAAAGGAGGAGACGGAAGAATTGTCCCTGCGCAATGTTGCCCGCATACTGTCGGAATTGCCCCTGGGCAGTGAGCAGTTGCGTGAGGTTGCGGATGCGGTAAGCAGTTCATCAGTAAATGGTTATGATGAAGAATATATGATGTCCGACCTTTTTGCCGAGCCTGGCAGGGGAGTGGGGGACAGCCTGAGGATTGCTGCCGGAAAGAGCCGTAGGACTGCCCGCAGGTATGACAGGCCGCTTAGGGAACTCTTTTCGGAATATTTCAACGACCGATATGTAAAAGGCAAGTCCGGGCTTACCGCCCAGCAGTTTTCCGAAGCGCTGAGCAGGTCGGATATGCAGATTTATTGGCCTTACAGCGAGTCCTGGGATGGAGAAACCATGCCTCTGATAACCTTTGACCCGGGGTATGGAGCGGAGTCGAACTACGCATATCGAATCAGTAATGACGACAGCGGAAACAGGGTCATCGATTCTGTGCTGGTTGACGAAAGCGTGGCTCTCAGCTGCCCCGTATGGGTTATCAACCGCAACGATGACAGTGAGTTTACTCCTTTGGACCTTATCAGAAGGGAGCAGGACTCATCGTGTTCCGCGGTGAGTTTGAGCGCGGGTGAGCTGCCGAGTGCCCGGAGTACATCCAATAAACAATTGATGATCAAGAGTTTCGAGATGCTCAGGCATTATGACAGTTGGTTTGGAGGCGCGTCTGAATTTATGATCAAGTGCGGCGGTGCGGACGGATTCTATGCCACCTGCGAGGAAGAAGTCAATCTTTACCGACCGAGCATAACAGACTTTATGGTGGTTGTAAAACGCAGTCAGCTCAAGGTTCCAGTACCTTTCGAGGCCCTTATACTGACGGATTTTACAGATCAGATAGACCGTCTCGTATTTATGATAACCGAAGATGACGGCGGGACCGTAACCTCCTGGAAATGTGCCGCAACCGTCAAATACAACTCCAAGTCCTTCGGATTTGACGTTGAGATACCATACCGTGACAAGGACGATATAGTCTGGCGTGGCCAGCTCTCGACCAACTTCTTCAAGGGAAACAATGTAGTGACAGGAAGGTTCGGCGACGTGCGCATCACCTTTGAGACACTTTAACTCCCCGAATTGGCAGGGCATAGCGTTCCTGAGCCTTTTCGTCAGCAGAACCTTCTGCTTGTCAGAATTTTTGTGTATGTTTGTTGCCGTTATGGCAAATACTTACGCAGACAGAGTTGAAGCGTTGAGGCGCATTATGCGCGAACGTGATTGGGATGCTATCATTATCCCCGGGGCTGACCCGCATTTGAGCGAATACCTTGCGCCGCGCTGGAAGCAGGTAGAGTGGGTTTCCGGTTTTACTGCAGAAACCGCAGATCTGGTGATTACCCTTGACCACGCGGGTTTGTGGACCGATTCGCGCTATTTCATACAGGCGCGCAAGCAGTTGTCGGACACGGGCATTGAACTTCATAAGACCCGAGTTCCCGAACAGGTGCTCATCCCTGAGTGGCTTGCCGACCATTTCGGCCGGCAGCAGGAAATAGTGATAGCCCTTGATTCTCTCTGTGTATCATCCGCTTTTGTTGACTCCATTGTTTCGCGCCTTGCTGAAGAAGGTACACAGTGCAGCATCGCCGGTATCCCTAACCTTCTGGATTCTATCTGGAAAGACAGACCGGCGGTCCCTCGGACCAGAATTTTCCAGGTGGAAACAGGGGAGAGCCGCGGCGACAAGATTGACTGGCTGCGTTCGTTCCTCAGCGAGCAGTGCAGTGCCGCCATACTTATTTCCGCTTTGGACGAAATCGCCTGGATGCTCAATGTCCGTGCTTCGGACATTGACTATAACCCTCTGGTTATCAGTTATCTGCTTGTTACGGAGGATCGCGTCTGCTGGTATGTGCTGAAGGACGGTTACGACTATGACGAAGAGCGGGAACTGTTTTCTGAACTTGCCTCGGAGGGTGTCGAGATACTGCCATACGGAGATATAGAGCTGGACCTTTCAGGCTTTGACCTGCCGGTTTGCCTTGATCCTGATGCGGTAAGTTATGAACTGAGCAAGTGCATCACTTCCAGCGTCATACCGGTACAGAGTCCCGTAGCTGCCAGAAAAGCTGTAAAGAATGTGTTTGAAGTCAATAACATACGCAAGGCTCACCTGCTTGACGGAGTGGTGATGGAACGCTTCCTCTATTGGTTGGAACATAGCGTTGAGGCTCAGACCGGAGTCACCGAATACGATGCTGCCCGCAAACTCTATGAGCTGCGCAGCGAGGTGGAAGGATTCTGTGGAGAGAGTTTCGAGACCATTTCGGCTTATGGAGAGGGCGCTGCCCTGCCTCATTATGTTACGCCTCACGTCAATGCTCCCGTGCTCTTCCCGGAGGGGCTTTACCTCTGCGACTCGGGCGCGCAGTATGAATTTGGAACTACCGACATTACCCGCACCGTGCCTCTCGGGCGTTGCACAAGGACTCAGCAGGAAGACTATACACTCGTGTTGAAATGCCATATCGATCTTGCAATGGCAATATGGCCTGCCGGTACTCCGGGTTGCCGTCTGGATGCCCTTGCCCGCGAGCCGCTTTGGCGCTACAAACGCAACTTCGGTCACGGTACCGGACACGGTGTAGGTTACTTTCTCGGTGTTCACGAGGGCCCGCACGACATACGACAGAATCTCAATCCCGTTCCTCTCACGCCCGGAATGATCGTGAGCGACGAGCCTGCCATCTATCGCGAAGGCGAATTTGGCATTCGCCACGAGAATCTGCTCCTTGTCCGCTCTGCCGGAACAAACGCATTCGGCTCCTGGCTGCGCTTCGAGACGCTCACAATTTGCCATTTCGACACGAGCATAATAATCAAAGAGCTGCTCAATGCTGACGAAATCAAGTGGCTCAATGATTATAACGAAATGGTTTACAACACTTTGTCCGACCGTCTCCCTCGTTCTGTCGCCGCCTGGCTCAAAGAAAAAACTGCGGCAATCTAAAATGCTGCTTTATTCCAGTGCCGGCTTAAATAATCTTGGGATTGACTGATTCTCTTTGTATCGTGCTTTCATCCGGTATCAGATAACAGTATTATCCATAAAAAGCAGAATTGTCACCGTTCAGACCAGATCGGCGATGATGCTGTCCGCGATGAACCAGTCGGACTCGGCAATCCTCTTTCCGTCAATGCCTTGCGCGGTCCGAAGCCCCAGCATGAGCCTCTCTTCCCGTATCTCCTCCGCACTGAGCAGTTCCTCCTCGCGGGTCCACCCCGAAAGCTCCTGACTGTTCCAGCTCCGCCTCTCTTCCACTATCACCGCACTGCCGGCAGTACCGTCCCTGGCCTCGAGCGCAGCCCCAGCCGCCCCCGTCAATCCCGCTACCCCGTACGCTTCCGCAGCTGCGGGCCTCACCGTTTTTGTAAGCGAATGCGCTCCCGGTCCCAGCCCCACGTACGGCTCGCGCGTCCAATAGGCGGAGTTGTGCCTCGACTCGAAGCCCGGCAGCGCCCAGTTCGAAATCTCATAGTGCACATAGCCCGCTTCGGCGAGGCGGCGGCAGAGCATCTCATACTGACTCCGGCACTGCTCCTCTGACGCCTCCACATACACACCCCTCTCAACCATCCTGTCCAAAGCACTCCCTTCCTCAATGGAAAGCTGATATGAAGAAATATGTTGCGGACGCATCGCAATCACCTCAGACACGGTATCATAAAGCATCTCATCACTTAATCCTGAAATGCCTGTTATAATATCAAGACTAAGATTCTCCACCCCACATCTCTTCAAAATGGAAACCGCCTCCCGAGCCCTCCGGGCATCGTGCCGCCGCCCCATCCAGCGCAGTATCCCGTCATCGAGCGACTGCAATCCCATACTGACCCTGCTAACCCCCAGCTCAAGCAATCCCAGAACGTATTCATCGCCTTTACTGGCGATGTCCTCCGGATTGACTTCTAGCGTAAGTTCCTCAAAACCATCTACTTCTGCAGCTTTCTTAACGGCGGATATTATGCGTCCGAGTACATCAGGAGGCAGCACCGATGGGGTGCCGCCTCCGATATAAAGTGTATTTGTACCAAGACTGGCCTTGATTTCTTCGCTCCTCTCCGCTGCCTCTCTGCATACCTGCTCGGCATAGCCGGCAATGAGTCCGGCATCGCGCCCCTTGCAGGCAAGCTCCGAATAAAAGTCGCAATACACGCAGAAACTTCTGCAGAAGGGAACGTGTACGTAAACCATCCCGGCTCTCTGGTAATCCTTGCTTCCTGCTATCTCAGAAGCAGTTCGGTGCTGCCAAGAGCTGACTGCACGGTATATGCCTTGACGGTATAGATACCAGGCATGAAGCTGCTGATATTGTTGACGTAGATGCCAACCTCAAGCTCATTTCCGTTATAGTCAACCTCCCTGGAAGCCGTAGCCTCGAGCAGCTTTCCGTCAAGTTCGAAACTGTCTCCGTTGCCGTCCCTGAGCAGAGTGCCGTCCGGAGCGGTAACTCTGACATATACCCTTACAGGGCCCTTAGGGGCAAGGTCGTTCTCTATGAGAGTCAGATTGCAGAGCAGTTTGACCACCTTGCTTGCCCTGTCTATGCTCTTGCTGTTGCTGTTGTATGCGATTACGTTGAGAGCGCGTGCCTTGATGACAGAGCCTGTCGCAACCTTGCCGCTGAGAGTCTCGACCTCGGCAGTCAGCTCCTCGCTCTTTCTCCTGTGCTCGGCGGCTTCCCTGCGTGCAGTCGCAGCCTCGACTGTAAGCTTGTGGTTAAGCGTGTTAAGTGAGTCTATCTGAACGATATATCCCCTCATTATGCTACGCAGCGTGCCGAGCTCCTTTTCATACTGGCGGATTTTTGCACGGTTTGTCGCCTCGGTCTTCTTTACCCTTTCGATGAGCTGGGCAACCTCCTCCCTTGAAGAGTCGAGCTGCGCATTGATGGTGTCGTATTCGGATGACAGACCCTCGTAATCCGCCTGCAGCGAGTCGAGCTGTGCGGCAAGTTCCATCTTCTCGAAGTTCAATTCTTCAACAAGCGAGTTTTTGCTGACAAGTACATAAGCAAGAGCCGCTGCAAGAGCAACTGCAACGACAATCATAACGTACATTACAGTTTTGAGCGGGCCGTTCGCCTTGCGTTCGGACTCTCTGCGCTCAAATTTCTCAAGTGGATCTTCTCTTTCCATAATATTCCCTTTGGTTTATCTTGCAAAAGTAAGTATTTCAACAACAACAATCAAGCCTCAAACACGCTCATTTCGCATTTTGAGCAGTCAAAACGCAGCGAGAGCCGCCTACCGTTGTTGACAAGGAAGAGCGCTCCGCTTTCTTTAGCTCCCTTTTTCTTCGGGCACATTCCGAGTTCGTAGCGTATGCAGTAGCGGCTGCGCATAAGTTCATCCTTTCCACCTCCAACAAGCGGCTCAGCCGCAGTACAAGGCCTTTCGACAACCTCCTTCCGATCCGCCTCCGAATCAGCACCTGCCGCGTCAACACCGCCCGCCTCCGAAACAGCGCAAGTCAAAACTTCCTCCGACACTCCACGCCCCTGAATGGCAATCCTTCCGCAAGGCAGAGCATCAAGGTCTTCCGCAGTCAGCCTCCTCATCCCGTTTATCGTCGAAGCGGAAAGCAGAGGAAGCCTTCCTCCCGCAGTCTGGACATCTATTTCCGAAACTTTGAAACTGTAAATCCCGCTGCGTTTCGAAAGCTGCTCCCTGAGCATTGCGAGAGCCCTCTCGCCGTTCTCGGCAGTATCGGTGTCGGTGTTGAAACTTGAAAGAAAATGCCTTCCGTCTTGGCTGCTGACATCAAGTTCAATGGAGTATTTCCCGCTGATTCTGAGCTTGATATCAACGTCGATGATTCTGCGGCACGGCTGCGATTCAAGCATTTTTTCAAAGTTTGAACTCAGGTTGCGGAACAGCACCATACCCTTTTTCAGGTCGGGAACGCAGCTTCTTGTGACTATGCGCTGTCCCTCGCAGACGTCACCCCTGAATCCGCAAACCCCGTCAGAGGTGGCAAATGAAAAGCCGTCCCCATTGCTGAGCCTGCATCCATCAAGAAGTTCCGCCCTTATTTCGCATCCGGAAGCCAATGGCTTGATACTCAAAACTTTGCCAATCTTCTCTCCCATAGACTTGGGAGCGTTCATGCTTGACCATCTGTCCCTTTTTCCGTCAAAATACAAGCTCGTGTAACCCCTGTTGAACGTTTTGCTGCTGTCAGGCATCCAGTTGGCCTCAATCTTACCGAAGGAGGCGCGGCGATATCTGTCAGGATGAGCCGCAACAAGGGAGTTGAGGGCAAGGTCGTATTGGCGAACGACGTTTTTGACATAGGAAGCATTTTTCAGCCTCCCTTCTATCTTGAAGCTGCACACTCCAGCCTCGGCAAGATCTCCAAGTCTGTCCAGCAGGTTCAAGTCCTTGAGCGAAAGCAGGGCCTTGTTCCTGACCAATACCTTGCCTGATGCGTCGCAAAGGTCATAGAGCGAGCGGCACGCCTGGATACATTCGCCCTTGTCCGCGGAGCGTCCGTCTATAGCTTCGGAAAGCCTGCATTTACCTGAGTAGCAGACGCATAGTGCACCGTGAACAAAGCATTCGACCTCGCACCCGACGGCAGAGCAGATTCTCTTTATCTCGGAAAGCGGCAGTTCCCTTTCAAGTATGATTCGTGAGCATCCTGCCCTTTCAAACGCAGCGGCCCTCTCCGGGTCAGCGATGGCGCATTGGGTGGAGGCGTGCAGAGGGACAGTGACGTCCTTCCAGTCAAAGACAGAAAGGTCCCTTATGATAAACGCGTCCGCACCTGCCTCCTGCGCCTGGAGCATCTGGCTGTGAGCGAGTTCCTTTTCGTCATCTTCAATGACGGTGTTGAAGGTGACAAACACTCTCGCGCCATACTTGTGGGCATGGCTGCAGAGCCTCTTCACCTCCTCCATGCTGTTTCCGGCCGCCTTTCTTGCCCCGAATGCGGGCCCTGCAATATATACTGCATCGGCACCGCAGTCGATGGCTGCGATGCCGATATCAGCGTTTCTGGCAGGTGCCAGAAGTTCAAGTGTCTGCATTACTTGAGTGAGTTGAGCAGCTTGGCTGCCTCAGCGCCATACTTAGGGTCGGTGACTGCCTTCTGGTAGTATTCCTTTGCCTTAGCGTTGTTCTTTGCGGACTGATAGAGAGCACCTACGGTGTAAGCAATCTGTCCTGCGTTCTTTGCGGTAGGAGCAAGCTCGAGATATTTCTCGAAGTAGCTGATGGCGTCCGCATTTTTGCCAGCAAGCTGAGAAGCCTGACCTGCAATCTGGTAAGCCTGGGCATTTTCAGGGTTGAGATCGATGATCTTTCCTGCTGCCTCGACTGCCTCGGCGAACTTCTTTCCCTTGAGGGAAGCGGCTGCCTGCTTGGTGTATATGTTGCAAAGCTGCTTGACTGCATCCTTTTCCTTGCCTTTGTCCTTGGCGAGAAGGAAGGTAGAGATGGCTTCCTCGGTGTTGCCGGCTCCGTTGAGGGCCATTCCGAGACGAAGGATTGCATTTGCGTTTTCCGGCTCAAGTTCAATCACTTTCTTGTAGAGCTCGACAGCCTCTGCAAACTGCTTGTTGTTGAGCAGTGCGTTTGCTCCGCCGAAATAAGCCTTAGGTATGAGTGAGGTGGCCTCTTCAACCACGTCAAATGCTTCATATTTCTCCGCAACTGCAGCTGCTTCCGCAAACATCTTGGCTGCATCAACGAAATTCTTTGCGTTGTACTCTTCCTTTGCAAGTGAGAGTGAGATGGTAGGAATGGCAGCCTTGCACTGTGAAACGATATCGTTTCCGGCTTCGCCACAAGCTGTAGCAAGTTCAAGTGCCTGATTGAACAGGGTCAGGGCCTCTGTCTTGTTACCGCTCTCAAAAGCCTCGACCGCCGACTTTGCGGTTTCGGTCGCTTCGGACAGGTCCTGAGCATAGGAAAGTCCGGCTGCAAGCATAAGTGCTGCAAGTGAAACGAAAAACTTCTTCATAATACGTGTGTAGTTAAATTTCTAGTGTACGAATCGCAAAATTAACAATTTCACCGAACAATTACAATTCGGGTGCCAAAAATACTCTCTCATTCTTCACCATCCCCTTCGATAATGTGCCGGGCTGCCGCATCGAGGGCGCTGTAGAATGATTCCCCGAACCTGTCAGTCAGCGGTTTGCGGAGGAATTGGTATGCGCGTATGCCTTCGCGGCGGCCTTTTTCAAAGGCCTTGCTGCAGATGTCCCAGCGGTGCAGGTTGAGCGCGAGTCCGCCTCCGGTGAGAGGGGTGATGCGAATGGGGTAGAGCGAGCAGGATCGAGGTTTGGTCTTTCCGCAAAGCTCGATTGCGCACATGCAGGCGCCGTCCTCGGTGAAATGCGCGTATGCGCAGGCCTCGGAGCCCGGCACCAGCGGCGTTACCAGGTCGCCGTCCCGGTCCACCTCGAAAAAGCCGTTGGCATCGACGGCATCGCGTCCCGCCTCGAGCATGCGGTGGCAGAACGACGGGTAGTCGCGCTCCAGCCCCGGCAGCTCGTCCTCGTCGAGAGGCGCCCCGCTGTCGCCCGCAATGCAGCATTCGCCCCGGCAGGCGGAGTAGTCGCAGCAGAAGAATTGTACCGCGACATCTTCTGAGACCAGTATGTCTCCTATCTGGATGATTGTTCCGAACTGGCGTTCCATAAGCTTCTACATAAGTATATAATCGACTCTGCCTCCCCTTACGAAGCTCTTGATCTGCTCCTGCAGGGTCTCGGCGTCAATGCTGCCAATGGCCTTGGCGTAGTCCTTGACTATGTCCTTGCCAAGCGAATACCTTGTAATTATTGCGTCCATCAGTTTGGTGTCGTCGGCTAACTCGTTGTCCATTATGTTGATAAGCCTGGCCTTCCAGCGTGCGAGTTCGGCATCGCTGACACTGATCCATCTCATCGTGTCGAGGCAGTCCTGGACCTTAGCCGTTATCTGGTCGCCGAGTTTCATCATCTCACCCTCGGGCTGGCCTGAGGCAGGGCAGGAACTGAAGTGCAGATACAGCGTGAAACGGTTCTCGGGATACAGTTCCAGCCTCGTGTCGGCGGCGGTGAATATTCCTTCTATGGAGAGCCTGCGGCTCAGCATGTCTTCTATTGCAACGGCTGCAAGTCTCTGACATACATAGTCTTTGATCTTAAACTCGAATGGGTTGCTGAGAGCAATGTTTACTCCTCTGCTTTCTTCGCTCAGGGCTTCGTCGGCTCTTGTTATGTGCCCGGTCGTGCAATTGCGCTTGAGAGGTGGCTGGACTGTGTTTCTGCGGCTTGTCTTGAACTGGCCCAGAGCTGCGCAAAGCTGCTTTTTGACAGTGATTTCGTCCAGGTCGCCTATCAGTACGATAATGCCGTCTGAACAGTTGTTGAACTGGGCGTTGAAGAATCTCTCCGCCTTCTGTGGAGTGTTGTCGCTCAGGGCGGACTCACGCTTGCAGGACTGGTGCTCCCAATCCGGGGCAATCAGACTGTCAATGACGTCGCGCACACCCTCCGTGCCGTTTCTCCTGACCTGGATGCGCAGCGGTTCGGTAGCCTTGTAGTACTGGAAAGCCTGCTCGTTGAAGCTCCTTTCGTTCGCTACGGTTACCAGTGCGCTGAGCAGCAACGGCAGTTTGTCCGAAGGCGCTATTCCCCTTATCGTCAGTTCGGAAGGGCTCACGCTGTTTGTCATCGTGATGCCCGAAGCCTCCATCGCGTTGCGGAAAGCATTTCCCGTCAGCCCGCCTATATTGCTGATAGTCAGCATATCTCCTATGTAAGAATTCTCCCCCGGCTCGAGGTCCTTGATTGAGGTCGTGCCGCCCCTGATCATCATCGCATAGCTGAAGGTCCCCTTTGCGGCGGACTTCTTGAACACTACCCTCATCCCGTTGGTGAAGGTCCAGACAGGGCAGTCGGCGAGATACTGGCCGCTCGAGCGCAGCTTGACTTTGGTCGTACCGGTCTGTATCAGACCTGCGGTGTCGGCAAATGCTGCCCTGTAGTGCGTCAGGCTGTCGCTGCCAGCGCGGTCCCAGCCGCTGTGGAAGGTATCCGGAAGCGTAGTTCCGCTAGAGTCAAATTCTCCGTCAAACGCGAGCGTGAGGTTTTTGTCGCGGTCAAGCAGGGCATTTACGTAGTTGTTGAACAGTTCAAGCTCCTTTTCGCCTGAAAGCCTGTTGGTTGCGAAGAACAGTGCTACCGAGTATCCGGATGAAATCGGACCGCCGTAGAGGTATGCCGCGCGGCACTTCTCCACCAGGGCCTGGTTGTCGGTCTTTGGTTTTGCGGCTTCGCGGAATGAGCTGAATACCAGTTCGTCCTTGGCTTCCTGAAGCTCGGCGAGAACGGCGCCCTTCTCCTTGAGGGAGGCTAGTATCGACCCTATGCGTTCAACCGCCTTGTCGTAGCTGTCCTTTGCGCAGACCAGCTCAAGTTCAAGTGACTCGTCCGCCGGGCCTTCCGAACTGTCAAGGTAATGGAAGGATATGCTTGCAAGAGGGATGAGATTCTGGCGGAAGTCCCTGATTATTCGTTTTGTAAGTATGGTGCCGAAATAGGTCGCATACTGTTTTGCCACTATTGCGGACATCGTTGACATCTTGTCGCGGTCCAGCCTTGCGAGGGAGTAGGAGAGTCTGAATGTCGCTGCGTCCTTGCTTAAGTCATTGGATATAAAGCTGTAATTAAGGTCTGACTCGTTCCGGATGTAGCCGTTTTCCTGCGCCGCTCCTTCGCGTTTGGGAAGAACAATGGAAAGCAGGTTCATCTTCTGTATGAGTTCCGGAGCCTTTACGTCGCCGCAGATTATGATTGCCTGAGGTCCGTTGTAAGTCGATGCAAGGTCCATCATCATCAGAAGGGTCGAGTCGCAAACCGCTGTCATATCTGTGCGCAGTCCCCTCAACTGGAACATTGTCGAACCGTCCTTGTATGAGACATAGCCCTCCGGTCCGCAAGCGATGCCGTTGTCCCGGAAGAATTGTACCGGCTTCCTGTCGCCAAAGTGAGGCAGGCTCACAAGCGCGTGACGTGCCTCCGGAACGCAGACATTGCCCTGCTGCACAAGCGCCAGGTTTGCACTTGACTTGATGGCGGGATTGGAAACGATGAAATACTCCACTCCGTTCGGAAGTTTCCCCCGTTTCACCTCATCCGCATCCTTGGTCGGATCCTGCGCAAACAGAACTGCCGGCACCAACGCCAACAGAACCGCAGCCCTTATGATTCTTTTAAGTTTGTCCATAGTAACTTGATATATGTTTTTTCGGCTTGAATCTGCAAATTCCGTGCATCATTTCCCTGATGACCCGCCAGTCAAAGCCGTTCCGCGGGCGAATGTTTCAGTTTCCAAAAATACGAAGTTTTTTCCGCAACACTTTTGGCCAGCAGCGGACAAGCGATTCCGAATGCGGTATAAACCAGCAGTGATGCAAGGAAATGTTCAGACGGTGCAAACCCTGCTGCAGACAGGGCTGTCCTTCCCAATTCTCCGAACGCCGAGTGGAAAAGGAATATCACGAAAGTATTTTGCCCCAAAAACAAAAGGCTATGCTTAAGTTTGTCTGTACAATGGTCGGAAACTGCCTTGGAAACTGACAGGATTGCAGCAATGCCGACGAAAGGAAGAACCCTCCTGAGGAGCCATTCACAGATTCCGCAAATATACAACACTTCCAATGCGGTCAATATCAGGCATATCCACGCGCAGGTGCTTTTCTTTTTGAACAGTATGGAGTCCCTGCCGTTAAAGAATGTTCCTGCCGCAAAAAATACTGCCGAATCTTTCAACTGCCTGAGGCAAAATGCTTCCGGCAGTTGGACCGGTGCCAGCCAGATGGCGGCTGAGACTGCCAGCAATGCAATCCTGCCCCGCTTGTCCGCAAACAGAGGGGCAAGCAGATACAGTATCATCAGAACCCAGATGAACCAGAGGTGGATAGCGGCGCTGGGCCTGTAGAACATGGTAAGGAAATCCACTGGCGATACGGGATTCTTGACGGATACGAACATCTGGGCAAGCAGTTTCACACCGATTATAAAGACAGATGCTCCGAAATATGGAAGCATCAGATGCTTGAACTTCCTGGAAATGAATGAAAAGTAGTTACGGTTCCTGTATGATCCGTTGAACAGGAAACCGCAGACGAACAGGAACAGGGGCATATGGAAGGAATAGATGACCTTTACGAAGGCTGCCCACGCCTGGGGCTCGGGTACGGGATTCAGATGTCCCAGTACAACAAGGACAATGCATATAGCTTTTGCGATATCCAGAAACTCTATCCTGTCTTTCATACTATGCTGGTTCATCGGAGCCGGCTAAGCGAACAGTTTCAGGTTGTTCATTTCTGCCTTTAAGCGACCTTCCTCGATTCCGTGGATAATTTCTACCACCTTGTCGTTCATCGGGGTAGGTACTCCGGTCTTGCGCCCGTAAGCGCTTACTACTCCGTTGATTGCATCGACCTCTGTCTTTTTCCCGTGCTCGATGTCCTGAAGCATGCTCGCCTTGAGCAGCGCGTGTTTGCGTATTGCGAGCGGAATGATGGCAAATGATATGGCTTTTTTGACAGGTCCGTGATAATCAAGGAGTTTGACCACGTCCTTGCCCTGAATCGGCTCTATCTTTATACCCGCCCTGTCGCAGACGTCTATGCACTCCTTGATGAGCGCCTGCACTATCTTGCGCGAATTCCTGTCTCCGGCGGCTTCTCCGAATGTGCATCCGAGAACTGCGCTCATACCTGAGAATGAGGCGTTTATGAGAAGTTTGCTCCAACGGGTTCCGATGAAATTCTCGTCCACTTCTACCGGTCCCATCATCTCCAGAAGCGACTTCACTTCGTCAAAATGAACGTTCTTCTTTTTTGAAATTGACCCGAGAGAAAAAGTCAGGCTGTCAGGCTCGCTTGTCAGCTCGCACACACCCGGTTCCTGCATCGTGGCGCCCCACGCAACCGTGCATCCCAATACCCTGTCTTCTCCGACTATGTTGCTGATTTCGAGCTCCGGAAGTCCGTTCTGCAGAGTCACAATCACCCCGTCGGGAGCAAGGAAGCCTTTCAGAAAAGCGACCACTTCCGCATTGTGCTGCTGCTTGGTCATCAGGAAGATGATGTCGTAAATGCCGGACATCTCATCAACCGTATAAGCATCAACCTTCTGTGTAAAATTCAAAGTGCCCGTCACCTTTGCTCCGGATTTTTTCAGCGCCTCCACGTGCGCCTTGTTGCGATTGATGAGTTCGATCTTACCGCCAGCCTTGCTGATAAATGCACCCAGAATGGTTCCCAGTGAACCGGCGCCATAAATTGCAGCTCTCATATTATTGTGTTTTTAATGTTGTTCTTGTTGTTCAATCCAGCCCACAAAAATACAAAAAATAGTCGGGTATCTCTCAAAAATGCTCTCGCGGCGGTCGCTTGCGGTCTTTGCGTGGGATGTGCTCCGGTTTTGCTCCGGTCCCTGGCTTGATTTTTATTTTAAAAGATTGTAACTTTCGTGGTTGTTATGAAACGTTTTATCTTATTTTTCGCAGCAATTGCAATTGCCTGCGCCGGGTACGCGCAAGAGCAGCGTACCATATCCGAGACTGTTCAGGACGTCATTATGACGAGAAGAAGCATACGCAAATACAAGCCGACTCCTGTCGGACGTGACACCCTCGAACTTATTCTTCAAGCCGGAATCAATGCTCCCAACGGGATGAACAAGCAGTCCTGGGAAGTCAGGGTGGTTGACAACCCTATCACGGTACAGTCCTTCAAGGATGCCATCACCCAAGCCAACCCCGGCAACAAAATGGCCGGCGGATGCTTCAGGGGCGCACCGGTGCTCGTATTCATAGCAAACGACTCTGCTTATGACTGTTCACCGATAGACTGCGGCCTCCTGGCAGAGAATATGATTCTGTATGCCTGGTCGATGGGAATCGGCTCCGTTTGTCTGGGCAGTCCTGTAAGATTCATTGAATCTCCGGAGAATCCCGACTGCAAAGCCATCCGGGATGTCAGGGAAAAACTCGGATTCAGCGAAGGCTACAATATGATAATCTGCATAGGCTTCGGATATCCGGATGAAACCCCTAAGGCCAAGCCTCGCGACAAGTCGAAATACGTGTTCCTGGATTAAGCCTCTGCTCGCAACTCCAAATCCGCAGCGATAAGATATGGCAAAACTCAGCAGGAACGCTTTGATCGGCTATCCGGCCGGCGTCATTACCGGCATTGCCTACGGCCTGAATCCTCTCTTCGCAAAACCGTTGATGAACAACGGGGCGGCTACCGAAGCCATTCTGTTCTTCAGGTATGCCATTGCCGTCGCGTTGCTGGGAGGATTCTTGCTCATCAAAAGAGAGAGTTTCAAAGTCAATCTCAAACAGGCGGGTGTACTGCTTGTCCTTGGCTTGCTCTTCACCGCCAGCAGCACATTCCTCTTCGAAGCCTATAAATACATAGCATCCGGCCTTGCAACCACCCTCGTATTCCTTTTCCCCGTAATGGTAGCAATCATTATGGTATTTCTGAAGGTGGTGCCCTCCTGGCCGGTCTGGCTATCGATAGGAGCGACATTCATCGGCGTCGCGATAATGACAGGCGGCAACGGAACCGATTCCGTCGATCCGACAGGGGTCGGATTCTCAATCGCATCCGCATTCGTCTATGCCCTCTTCATCGTTCTCATCAACAGAAACAGACAAATCGCCTCGATTTCCAACACTCTCCTGACCTTCTACGCCCTGCTCGTCGGGTCTATTGTCTTTCTGATCAGCAGTTTATGCTCCGGAATCGATATGCTCTCAGGCCTCCGTGGCACCAGCTCGTGGCTCAACCTCATCGGCCTCGCCATACTCCCGACCATCGTCTCGACAGCAACCCTCGCGATAGCAAGCAGGAACATCGGCGCAACCAAAGCCTCCGTGCTGGGCGTCTTTGAACCCATTACCGCAATCATCGTCGGCACCCTTGCATTCGGCGAAGCTCTTACACCCAATATCCTTATCGGCATATTGATCTCGATAGTGTCCGTCACCTTCATGATAGTAGTCACCAAGCGATAACCGTTGTCGCGGGGCACTAACATCAATCTCGGTGCCGGTTGTTTGGCCTCGTGAAATTCACCTGGAACCTGCCGTTATTGATTATCAAGTAGTTAGCTCGTGAAAAAGGTGCAGGTGAGCACAATTTGGTGCCATCTGGACCCGCAACATGCCTTGCAGGCGCCTAGAATGGCGATTCGGGTTCCAGGTGAATTTCACGAAGCTTCTTCACGGATGTTGCTTGCCCACTGGTCTTCCCCACAGCGCCTGCCCACTGAGCTGGGACGCCTTTCTCGGTCATCGCGGCTCAAAAGGCAAAATTGAAAGCAATCAATGGAAATACTTTATTACGACATCGCTTTTGCTAACGAAGTATTCCGCTTACTGAAGTTTTTCTATGACCATATGACAGGCTCAACAGAAACCGGATGGACAGCTTTGGCAAACTATGTCAAAAACTACCGAGAAGTCTTTGATGCGAAACCTGATTAAACGGAATAGTTTGCTAGTCTTACCATAAACCCTTAAATTTGCAGAGACGTACCGCATTGGTTATGAGAGAAGAAACACATATCATTGAGAACAAGACCATTTGGAAAGACGAGTGGTTGGAGTGGATTTGTGGTTTTGCCAATGCACAAGGCGGCATCGTTAATATAGGCACCGCCGATGATGGCACACCTGTAGGCCTCCCGGGCATAAAAGCCCTGATGGAGAATCTACCCAACAAGATCATCAACAAATTGGGTATTGTTGCCGATGTTAATCAGCGTACCAGCGACGGCGTTGACTACATTGAAATCGTAGTCCATCCCAGCAACGTGGCAATCACCCTGAACGGCGTCATCTACTACCGTAGCGGAGCCACCAACCAAACCCTCAGAGGCGAAGCGCTGGAGCGTTTCCTCCTCTCCAAGATGGGAATGCACTGGGACGAAATGGAAGTTCCAAATGCCTCTATTGAAAAGGATATCGACCGGGAAGCCATTGACTATTTCCTGAAGAATGCCGTCGAGGAGGAACGCCTCCCTGCAGATTCCCTGAAAGATGATACCTTCACTGTTCTCAAGAACCTGCATCTCGTCTCTGAATCCGGCAATCTGCGAATCGCAGCCATCATCCTTTTTGGCTCCCATCCAAAGGATTTCGTGCACAGCATTGACTTCCGCATCGGCCGTTTCATCAGCGATGAGTCTGACCTCCTTTTCCAAGACATCATCCAAGGTGACATCATTCGAATGGCCGACAGGATTATGAAAATCCTTCGGTCCAAGTATCTGGTTTCCTATATTGGGTATGAAGGGATGAAACGCACGGAGCCACTGGAAATTCCGGAAGCCGCATTGCGTGAGATTATATACAATGCCCTCATTCACAGGCTTTACACCGGCACTTGGATTCAGATGAAAGTCTATAACGACCGCATCTCAGTCTGGAACGAAGGTACCCTTCCCGAGGACTTCCCGGTCGAAATGCTCCTTCAGGAGCATTCTTCCCGCCAGCGCAACCCTCTGATTGCAAACGTCTTTTTCCTTGCCGGTTTTGTCGAGACTTGGGGCCGTGGCATCAAGAAGATTCGACGGGCCCTACAGGGCGTTGGCCTTCCCGACCCAGTCTTCGAGGAAAACTGCGGCGGAGTCCGTGTCACCATACAGCGTCCCCGTAACATCGCCAACCTTGGCGCAGTAAATGGCGATGATTTTGGCGATGATTTTTCCACTGAAAATCAGCGAATTAGTTTTTTGGAGCGCCAGATGAAATTGGATTTTGGCGATGATTTTGGCGATGATTTTGGCGATGAAAAACAAGTCTATACAATCATTCTTGCCTCACCTGAAATAAGCCAGCCTCAGATAGCCAAGATTACAGGTATTAGTGCGCGTTCTGTATCACGCATCATCAGCCGACTCAAAGAATATGGCTACCTTAGGCGTCACGGTAGCGACAGAAAAGGTAGCTGGGAGTGCCTGAAATGATTTTTGCACGTACCTCTTGTTTATTTCATAAAACCTTTGGTTTGAAAGTAAACAATAACAGCTGCCGTTTCAATGGACGGATGATGTTCTTTTGCCTACAATGTTTCCGAAATAAAAAGATAAACTTAGCACGCTCAAAATTGCCCCAACCCCGTAGTTTTTAGATTTAAAGGAAGTGTATGACGCATAGCCCAAAACCCCGTTAAGAATCAATGCCGTGTAGGTCCATGCCCCCTCCGGCTCCCCAAGGGGAGAAGATAATCGCCCGGGCTCCGTCCTACCACACTCCGCCGAAAGTGCTGAAAAATGCGTGAGTTAACACAATCTCGATTATAATGAGAACTCAAAAGAAATAGGAACCATACAATTCAATAGCTATTTCACGTCCTTGTAAGTCTCCGACGGATTCGCTTGGTTTCATATCAAGAGTATTGTTCAAACTCTTTTCCCGCAAAGATAGATGGAGCATAAGGGCCGGTTGTTTGGCCTCGTGAAATTCACCTGGAACCTGCCGTTATTGATTATCAATCAGTTAGCTCGTGAAAAAGGTGCAGGTGAGCACAATTTGGTGCCACCTGGACCCGCAACATGCCTTGGAGAGGCCTAGAATGGCGATTCGGGTTCCAGGTGAATTTCACGAAGCTTCTTCACGAAACTTCTTCTCGGATGAGCTTGCCCGATGAGCGTGTCCACTGCGCTTGCCCGCTGGTCTTCCCCGCTACGCCTGCCCACTGCGCTGGGACGCTGCACTGGAACTCTGCGCTTGCCCGATGCACTGGGACGTTGCGCTTGCCCGCTGGCCCCCTTTGGCCTCCACCGATAACGGTGAAACGCCTTTCCTGTATAATGCCTTTTCCCGGAAAATTATAACTTTCATCATAATATGTCCTTCCCGGCTTAAAATGCAAAAAGACATCCTCCGAAGAAGATGTCTTTTTTTGTGCGGACGGTGAGACTCGAACTCACACAGGCCAACGCCCACTACCCCCTCAAAGTAGCGTGTCTACCATTTCACCACGTCCGCAATACTTTGGGACTGCAAAGTTACGAACTAAAATTAAAAAACAAAATTTTTTTGAGATTTTTTTGTGTATTTTTGTGGAGTTGTTCCGAAAGACGGCGAAACTGCGTAGGCAATTTATCGGAACACACTGCGTAACTGTTTGATAATATGCTTCATATTGAACTTCCAGAGTCTTGCTCTCGGGTGCTTCTGCATTCGTGTTGCGCGCCTTGTTCAGGGGCCATACTCGAGTGTATGCTTGCCAATGGCATAAGGCCGGTGGTGTTTTTTAGCAACTCCAACATAGCGCCTCGAGCCGAGTACGAGAAGCGTCTCGGGGAACTTTTGAGATATGCCGAATCGCTTGGTGTTGAGACGGTTATCGATAGCTACGATCACGATGACTGGCTGGATCGCGTGATGTTGCGTAAGGATGGGCGTGTGGACGGGCAGCTCGCAAGATGTCCCGAAAGGGGACCGAGGTGCCTGGAGTGCTTCCGGTATCGCCTGCGCCGCGCTGCGCTGTTTGCGGTGGACAACGGCTTCGATGCCCTGACGACGACGCTTGCATCTTCCCGCTGGAAGGACCTTGATCAGGTCAATTCTGCCGGCCGTGAGGCTGTTGCTTTTGCTCTAGCCCGCTTCGCCGACCCCGCTTCAGGAGCGGATTGTCCCTTCCACGCCGCTCGGGCTGCTGTTTCTTCGCTGTCCGCTCTCCCGCCGCAGTACCCGGCCGCATCTTTCCCGGAAGCGCCGCTCTCTGGCGCGCCGAGTTTGCCGAGGCTTGTTTTCTGGGAGCAGAACTGGCGCAAGGGTGGCCTGCAGCCGCGCAGGGGAGAGATAGTCCGCGAACAGAATTTCTATAACCAGAACTACTGCGGGTGCGAATTTTCCGAGAGGCATTCCGTTTGACAAATTTGCCATAGCCATTTGGCAATCACGAAAAAAGTTCCTAACTTTGCGCCGCATCCTCGGGTAGGATGCAATAATGATTATCAACAATTTAATACAGATTAACAATGGCTGTTAAGATTCGCCTTCAGCGCCACGGAAAGAAGAATTTCGCATTCTTCCACATTGTAGTGGCAGACGCACGTTCACCACGTGATGGTCGTTACATCGAGGAACTCGGTTCCTACAATCCTAACTCAAACCCGGCATCGATCAATCTCAATTTCGAGCGCGCCCTTGCTTGGGTAAAGGTCGGAGCTGAACCTACTCCTACCGTACGCAGGATCCTTTCTTATGAAGGTGTCCTTCTCCGTCATCACCTTGACGGCGGTATCACCAAGGGAGCTCTTACCCCTGAGCAGGCTGACCAGAAGTGGAACAATTGGAAGGCTCAGCGCGATGCAAAGATCGAAGCCAAGAAGGCCGGTCTCAAAAATGCTGCCATCGAGGCACGCAAGGCTGCAAAGGCTGAGGAAATCAAGGTAAATGAGGCCCGCGCAGAGGCCATCGCCCAGAAGGCTGCAGAGCTTGCTGCAAAGCAGGCTGCTGAAGCTGCTGAGGCTCAGGCTGCTGCTGAAGAGGCTGCAGAGGCACCTGCAGAGGCTTAATGCTCCAAATTGCCAAGATTATCAAGTCCAATGGTACGGGCGGTGACGTCCTGATGGGACTTTACGACATCTCCGTACAGGACTTTGACCTTAAGGAACCGTTGTTCATCGAGTTTGATGGACTTCCGGTTCCTTTCTTTATTGAAAGCATTACCGCCAAGGGAAACTCCAAGGCAATCGTGCATCTGAGCGGAGTTGACTGTCTGGAAGATGCCGAGGAAATCGTGGGCCGCGCAGTCTGGCTGGATGCCGAGGAGGAAGAGGAAGACAGTGAGGATTTTATCGGTTGGACCCTTCTCGACAAGGGAAGAATTGTCGGCACCGTAACGGGTATCGAGCCCATCCCCGGCAATCTCTGCCTGATAGTGGGAGATACGCTGGTCCCTCTCCACGAGGATCTCGTTCTTTCCGCCGATCCTGAAAAGCGCATTCTGGACCTCGACCTGCCGGAAGGCCTTTTCTGATACTGGAGAATTGTTTTATATATAGCAAACCATATCATTATGACCAGAATGACCAATTTTTTCCGTTTTGTTTTGGCCGCCTTCGCCGCTGCGGCCTTTGTCTCCTGCTGCTCGGAAAGCACTTCCGTTATCCGTACTCAAACGCCGGAAAGGCCTGCAGGACAGGAAGATATGATCGGTTATGCTTCCCCGGCAATTGACACCGTCAGGGTGGGATTCGTCGGAGTGGGTGCCCGCGGAAAGGATGCCGTAAGGCGCTTCCACGAGGTCCCTTGGAGCAAGGTGGCCGCAATCTGCGAAGTGACTCAGGACCGTGCCGACTCGGCGCTCAGTTATCTGGGCAGGGCCGTGGAGAATCCTCAGAGCCCCCGCGTATATGTCGGTCCCGAAGCTTACAGGGAGCTTTGTGCAAGCCCGGACATAGACCTCGTATATATATGCACAGACTGGCTTCACCACGTTCCTGTAGCCCTTTGCGCGATGGAAAACGGAAAGCACGCTGCTATCGAGGTGCCGAGCGCGCTGACCCTTCAGGATTGCTGGGATCTTGTCAATGCATCAGAGCGCACACGCAAGCACTGCGTCATACTGGAGAATTGTTGCTACGACTTTTTCGAACTCTCTGCACTCGAGCTTGCCCGTCAGGGACTTCTGGGCGAGATTGTTCACGCGGAGGGCGCATATCACCACAATCTCGACCCTTACTGGGACAAGTACAAGGACGACTGGCGTCTGCAGTACAACGCCGCCCACAAGGGCGACCTCTATCCTACCCACGGACTTGGACCGGTGGCTCAGGTTCTCGGCATCAACCGCGGCGACCGCTTCACCACTCTTGTAGCTATGGAGACCGCTGCAATTGCAGGACCTCAGACTTACAAGCGTCTGCGCGGCAAGGAATGTGACAGTTTCCAGAACGGAGACCTGACCTGCACCCTTCTTCAGACAGAACGCGAGCGTAGCGTGCTCATTGAGCACGATGTCCTCACTCCGCGTCCGTATAACCGTATGTATCAGCTTGTTGGAACCAAGGGTTATGCTGCCAAGTATCCTGTTCAGCAGATTTTCCTTGCACAGGAGGTGTCCGACAGCATAGGTCTTGGCTATGATACCCGTGGCGGTCATCGCGAATACCCCAAGGAGTATGTCGATAAGTTGAGGGAGATGTATCCGCATCCTGTACTTGATGCCGAACTCGAAGAGGCTGCAAAAAGGGTAGGCGGCCACGGCGGAATGGACTACATTATGGACTATCGTCTGATCTACTGCCTCCACTACGGCTTGCCTGTGGATATGGATGTTTATGACCTTGCATCATGGTGTTGTCTTGCCGAACTCGGAAGTATCTCTATCAAAGCAGGTTGCGCGCCTGTTGAGGTCCCGGACTTCACCCGCGGAGGCTATCTGAAGCGTCAGGGTATGAAATACGCATTCAGGGACGGAAGTTTCAGATAAACCTCCATCCCTGAACATAAGCGAAGTGGTACGTCGTGTGTTCCGCTACTCCTCAGAACTAACGTTGAGGATTGCAGAACGGCAGCGTACCATTTCCTTTGTATGGCCTTCAATGTTGTAGCCGGCCTCGGTTTTTGTGAAGCTTATGGCATCTTCCCACATCCGCAGGGCCCTGTCTAAAGGACTGCGCTTGATAAATACCATAGTGTCTCCTTCTTCGCTCCTCAGCTTGTATCCGCGAGAATCCATTACGCTGAGTATCAGCGGTTTGAGTTCAACCCCGGAAATGATTTCATTCTTGGAGTATCCGAAGCGGGGATAGATTGCGGCGAGGGCAAGGAATGCAAGCCCGATTTTCCAGTAACTTGAATATCCTCCCACGAAAATCTCCGCAGGGTCTGCTTCTGCAAGTCCGAGCAGGACAAGTATTGCCAGAAGCAGGGTCATTATGATAATCAGATAGAGAAAGTACTTGACAGATCTGATGATGTAACGTTTCATATATCAATGTTTTGATTGTTTCCAGCCAAGGGGTGTCAGCACTATGTACAGCCATACCGCCAACAGCAGGGCAATTGCAGCAATCTGCGTGCCGCATCTGTCGGTCAGCATACCCAGGACAGGTACTACCACCGCGGTGCCCGCAAAGCCTGCGACCATCAGGGCTGAGACTTCGTTGGCCCTTTGCGGAAGGTGGTTCAGCGCCTTGGAAAAGATTATGGTGAAGAGGTTGGAAAATCCTGCTCCAAATACCACCACGCATATTGTCAGCACTGTTCCGTCCGTGAAGAACAGCATTCCGGTAAGTCCTGCGGCTGCAAGCAGGGAACTGGCAACGAAAAACCTGTCAGCGCTCAGCCTCATCAGCAACAGGGCTCCGACAAGCGCAGCTATGGTTTTGCCTACGAAATACGCGCTCAAGTGCTCGGCAGCCGCATCAAGAGTCATCCCGCACTTTTCCATCAACAGTCGCGGAAAGGTAACGTTTACCCCGATATCAACTCCGACGAGTGCAACGATGGCAAGGAAAAACAGCAGTATCTTTTTGTCCGCCAGCAGCTTAAATACACTCAGAAACGCCACTCCGATACTTTTTCCGGAGCCGCTTTCCGCCGCGCCACCGCCGTCCCCTTCTAACTCCCTCCTGCGGGACGGTATTACATTCGGCACAGGCGAAAGCCACAGCCAGACAGCGCCGACCGCTGCAATGACCGCGAACACTGCAAAAATGCCTCTCCATCCCATAAAGCTTGCCGCCACCAGCGGCATCAGCAGGGGAGCGCCCATTGAGGCAAGCGACTTGAAGAATTGTCCCAGAGTAAGGGTGCCGGCGAGTTTGTCGGCAGGGACGATGTCTCGTACCAGAGGGTTGAGGGAGGTCATCATAATGGTGTTGGCTATCCCCATAAGGCAAAAGGCGACAAGGACCGGAAAAAGGCTGCCCCTGAATGCCACAGGCAATGCCAAAGCCGCCACGGAGACAAGCAAGCTGGTGATTACCAACTTCTTGCGTCCGTAGCGGTTCATAGCTAGCCCTGTTGGGATGGAAAACACCAGGAACCATATGTAGCAGGCGGACGACAGCAGATTGGCAATCGTATCGGACATTCCAAATTCCGCCCGTACATAATTGGATGTCAGACCAACGACGTCCACGAGGGCCATCATCATGAATCCGAACATCACGGGAAGTACGTTTCCCTGGATTCCCGTGCGCTTCATCGGCTACTTCTCGCCGACGTGGAAGGCAACGCGGAGGTCTTCCACCTGTGCATCGTTGATAGGGTGGAGCTTGCCTACCGGAGCTGCCAGAATCAGGGATTTGGCAGAGAATTCTGCCACCTCCAGGCGGTCAAAGGCGTTGAGCAGCGTGTCGCAGCCGACAACTATTGCGTCGTTGGCGAGCATCACGCAAGCGCGGTTCTTGAACGCGTCAGCCACCTTCTCGACGTCGTTGTACTGCGATGCGAACGGGAATTTCGGTACATCCTGGAGGAAAATCCAGCTCTCCGGAATGGTGCGCACGTCGAATTTGGCGTCGGTTGTGTTGAATCCCATCAGCGACGGGCACTGTGTCATGATCACGGCGTTTACGTGCGGGTTGCGGCGATAGATTTCCTGATGCAGGGCAACCGAGCGTGAAGGGCGCTTGCCGGCTTCGACTGCGCAGTCCTTGACCTGAACGATGTCTTCGAGGTCAATGTCCCAGCGCTGAATGCCCGGAGGTGTAATCAGGAAGTCATTGCCTCTCCAACGCATTGAAACAGTGCCGTATGAGCTGCACATCAGCTTCTGGTTGCAGGCGCGTCTCACGATTTCGCAGATCTGCTGGCGAATCTTTCGCTCGTCTGACGGATGGTGCACGTCCATAAAGTGAGGATAAGATGCTGCAGCGCAGTTGTCGTGGAAACCTATCTGCTCATCAGTCAAGTACTTAGGCTCGCCGAGCGTCTTTGCGTTGATGATGGTGCGTGCGCAGAGCTCAAGAGTCTCGAACCTCTGGTATGCATCTGCAATGTCCTCGCCCATAAGCACTACGCCGTGGTTTTCCATAATGACCGCCTTAAACTCAGGATTGCGCTGAAACTCTTCCGCAATCTTCTCGCCGAGGCCTTCGCTGCCCGGAACGTCATAGGCGGCAAAACCTACGGGACCGCAGACGCTCTTTGCCTGAGGGATGATGTTGGTGTTAGGCACCTCGTGCACTACGCTGAAGGTCACGAGTCCAGGAGGATGTGCGTGGATAACTGAATGGAGCTTTGGACGAATCTTGTACAGAGCCCTGTGGAAAGGGTATTCGGATGACGGCTTGTGCGGTCCTACAACAGTGCCGTCAGCCTTTACGAGCATAATGTCGGACGGCTTGAGGGAACCCTTGTCCACTCCGGAAGGGGTAATCCACATATCGCCGTTGTCATCCATAATTGAGATGTTTCCTCCGGAAGTGGTTGTCATTCCGGCTCGGTAAATCCTTGAGATAATGATGCATATCTGCTCTGCAGGATGCATCAGCCTTGTGTCTAGCTGTTTCATATCAATAATTAGTCGTTTTCTGTCCATTTGCCTTCAATCCAGTCCGGATTGGAGTATTTGTTTGTTCGTATTGCCTCAATTTCAGCGAGTTGCTCGGGGCTAAGCACTATTTCTGCGTCTCCTGCGCTGAATTTTTCCTGAAGAGCCGACTGCATCTCGTCGAGACTGTCAAACGGCATAAGGTCCTTGAGATTGGTGACGCGGCTGCGTACCGAAGCCACCCCCTTGCGGTGAAGTTTGCTGTCAGGAGTGTCAAGAGCTGCCGTAAGTGTTTCTATGTCAACATCGTACATCAGAGTCCCGTGCACTATCGTGCGGTCTTTCCATACCCTCTTGGCATAGCCTGAGACCTTGTGTCCGTCAACAAAGATGTCGTTGCGTCCGCTGACCTCGGCGTTAACTCCAAACTCCGACAGCGCCTTTGCCATCATCACCACGGCTGAAGGATGCTCTCCCTCGGCAGTCGTCCCCAGCAGGGAAAGGGGGCCGACAAAGGAGTAGTTGAGGTTCTGCAGGTCGTGATATACGGCTCCGCCACCCGTCGAACGCCTTACCAGGTTGATGCCGTGTTCCTTCAGATACCCAAGGTTTACTTCGGCATACTGGTTCTGGCTGATGCCGATTATGACCGATGGGCTGTTGCGCCAGAGATAAAATACCACCTCGTCCTTCGGACCGTTCTGCAAGCACCATTCGTCAAATGCCATATTGTAGAACGGGTCAGTGCTAGGATTTGATAACCAACGCATTTTCAGTTATTTACATTTCATTTCCCACCTTGCGCGCCCTCTGTGGCTTGTCAAGGTTGATGTTGTCAGCCACGCCTATCTCGACCAGGACGTTCCAGCCCGCGCAAAGATCGACGTACTGCTGGTATTCGCCGGCCTCAGGGACGACTACGGTCGTGAACGGAGTCTGTTCTTTTGCGATTGCGACTACGTGCACACCGGCTCCGTCAAATACTGTCTTGTACTTTTCGTATTCGCTTTTGATTGGTTCGACGATAAACACGATGTCGCCTTCCTGCATCACCTCTTCGGGTCCGTGCAGGGCGTAGGTGCCTTCGAGGAAGTCGCTCTTGCGGCGGGTTATCTCGTTGGTCTTGAGAGTAAGTTCCTCTGCTACACCGTCATTCATTCCTGCAAAGTAGATTGTTTTTGCTCCTCTTGCCCAATCAACGATTTGCTGGGGAACAGGGAGGGTGAGCGCGCTTTCTATCTTTTCGGCAAGTCCGGTGATATCCATTTCCCTTCCGGCGAGCTTGCGTACGATGGCTTCCTCAAAAAGCACCTGTTCAACCACGCTCTTGGTTGCGGCGACTGCGTTTTCCCATCCGCAGCGCAGTACATAAGCGTCTCCGCAAGTTTCTTCGAGCGGGGTCGCCTCGTTTGCGGTCAGTGCAAAGAGACCCTTTCCCCCTTCGGAGCAACAGCAGCAGCCTCCCTTCGACCTCTCTTCGCGAAGCTTGCGTGCGAGCGACAGAGTCTCCTTGGTGCGGCCGGAGTTGGATGAACAAACTACGGTAAAGTCCTTGAGATCATATTCTGCGGCCTGGGTGGCTCCTTCGGTCACAATTCTTTCCTTTACACCCCAGCCGAGCGCTTTCCTGATGGCATTCTTTGCCGGCATAATGCGGCTCGAACCCTCTCCGGTAAGGAGCAGACTGCCACGGCGTGCAGCATCGGCAGCGACCTTGTCGGCAACCGCAGGGTCGAACTTGCGTACGGTTGCAACCGTGTCCATCATCTCCTGAACCAGCGCAAATGCTGAATATTTGCTTTCTTTCAGATTCATAACTTATTGATTTTTAACAATTCTTCCAGTATCGGCAACAGGTGCTCCTTTACCTGCGGAAAGTTTGGCAGGTGCCCGCCCGGATAGCTCACACCGCAGCCGGGATAGTGACGGGAGAATTCGTCCCTGCAACTGACTATCTCGTCGTCCAGGGCAAACGCGCCTCTGGTCAGCGCCCTTTCGGCATCGTCGAGCCCGTCGAACTGGCAGTTCTCCAGGCGTTCGTATGAGTCGCAGATCTGCGGGGTTATTGTGAAGTAGCGTTCACCGTCGGAGCGCGGGGAGAGGTATTGCATTTCCTGGCCTGACTTGCTGCGCAAGAGTCTGCTGATATGAAAGTCGGGATTGACGAGCAGTTTGGGAAAGCCTCTGAGTTTCTGGGCCCAGAAGCCGCCCAGGGACAGTCCAACAATCGCGTCAGGTCGCTCGCTGCTGCATATTTCCTGTAGCAGAGCCAGAGCCCTGTCCGCTTCAATGGGGACATCCGGTGCGATAACGGTGCTGTCCTTAAGCAGTATCCTCAACGTGCTGGACATCTTGTATGCCCCGGAAGAAGCAAGACCGTGTATGAAGAGAATTTTCATAAAGCCACCTTTCCGAACTACAAACTTACGAAAAATTACCGATATCCTAAAAACATTTGATTAATTCGCATTTTCTCAATACCTTTGCAATCCGGTTGCCGTTTGTGGCAATTTTTTCCGTTGGCCCGAGTGGCGGAATGGTAGACGCGATGGACTCAAAATCCATTGTCCCTTAAAGATGTGCCGGTTCGAGTCCGGCCTCGGGCACAAAAAAGGCTTTGTAAGTTGTTGTTTTTCAAACACTTTACAAAGCCTTGTTTTTTGTATCCCCCAAATTTGGTCACCTTTTGGTCACTTTTCCTTCCACCCATCTCCCACCTTCGTCCAGAATATAAGGGATGTCGC
>SFJA01000146.1 GCA_004556005.1 Bacteroidales bacterium
TCTGCCTTTATACTCTTCGCGCGATTTCTGTCCGCGCTGAGGGAACCTTTGGACGCCTCCGTTACTCTTTCGGAGGCGACCGCCCCAGTCAAACTGCCCACCTGATACTGTCCTCAGCTTCGTTACTTCTCGAGTTAGATCCCTAGCACATAAAGGTTGGTATCCCAACAGCGACTCCATGCGGTCTTGCGGCCGCATTTCTCCGTCTCCCAACTATCCTGTACGTTACATGCCAAAAATCAATGTCAGGCTGCAGTAAAGCTCCATGGGGTCTTTCTGTCCAGTCGCGGGTAACCTGCATCTTCACAGGTATTTCAATTTCACCGGGTCCCTCGTTGAGACAGTGCCCTCTTGCGATAACCCCTCTCCTTAACCTTCCAGCACCGGGCAGGTGTCAGCACCTATACGTCAGATTTCTCTTTAGCAGGCACCTGTGTTTGTGGTAAACAGTCGCTTGGGCTTCTCTTCTGCCGCCGGCTCCCGCTTCCCCTGTACAGGGTTCACAGGCTCCGGCCATCCTTCTCCCGAAGTTACGGATGCATTTTGCCGAGTTCCTTAACGAGGGTTTTCCCGCGCACCTTAGGATTCTCTCCCCGCCTACCTGTGTCGGTTTTGGTACGGGTACATGATGTCTTGTTAGAAGCTTTTCTCGACAGTGTAGTACGCTTGAATTTGACGCTCTCCGAAGAGATTGTCTATCTGTCAGTTCTCGGCCTTATCATGGGGATTTGCCTCCATGACAGCCTACCGCCTTCGACGCGCATTTCCAGTCGCGCGCTCAAGCTCCTTGCTGTGTCACTCCATCCTCAGACAACATCATGCAGTACAGGAATTTTTGCCTGTTGTCCATCGCCTATGCTTTCTGCCTCGGCTTAGGTCCCGACTTACCCTGAGTCGACGAGCGTTGCTCAGGATCCCTTAGGCTTTCGGTGGGTCAGATTCTCACTGACCGTTTCGCTACTCATACCGGCATTCTCACTTCTTACCGCTCCAGCTGTCCTTCCGGTCAACCTTCAACGCAATAAGAACGCTCCCCTACCCAAGGGGTGTCATCTACAGGATGTCCGAGGTCATCTGCTTGTCCAGACCGACCGCTGCTTCGTTGTTGTCGCTTGACGTAGCTCTTGGGCTACGCCTGCGCTCCAACGCCTCGCATCGCTCTGCCTGTCCTTCGCATCTGCCTCTCAGGCACTCTGTAGATGACACCCCATGACGCGACTTCGGTTCTGTACTTGAGCCCCGGATATTTTCGGCGCAGAGCCTCTCGACCAGTGAGCTATTACGCACTCTTTAAATGGTGGCTGCTTCTGAGCCAACATCCTGGTTGTTTCGGAAGTTCTACATCCTTTTCCACTTAGTACAGCATTCGGGACCTTAGTCGGCGTTCTGGGCTGTTTCCCTCTTGAATACGGGTCTTATCACTCGCATTCTGACTCCCAGGTTCTTCTCATAAAGCCATTCGCAGTTTGACTGGAGTTGGTATCCATTACAGACCCGCGTCCGATCAGTGCTCTACCGTCTTTATGTGTCGCCTGAGGCTAGCCCTAAAGCTATTTCGGGGAGAACCAGCTATCTCCACGTTCGATTGGCATTTCACCCCTATGCACAGCTCATCCCAAAGTTTTTCAACCTAATCCTTGTTACTTTCGCCCTATTAAGACTCGCTTTCGCTTCGGCTCCGCGTCTCCCGCTTAACCTCGCAACAAAAATTAACTCGCCGGTTCATTCTTCAATAGGCACGCTGTCGCACATATAAAGTGCTCCAACTGCTTGTAGACATACGGTTTCAGGTTCTCTTTCACTCCCCTCCCGGGGTCCTTTTCACCTTTCCCTCACGGTACTATGCGCTATCGGTCGCTTCGTAGTATTTTGCCTTGGATGGTGGTCCACCCTGCTTCCCACAAGGTTCCTCGTGTCTCGTGGTACTCTGGATACCAGCCCGTTGGAATCCCTTTCGCCTACCGGAGTTTCACCGTCTGTGCTCAGCCTTCCCAGACTGTTCGGCTAGAAATTCTTCCCTTTGTGCCGGTCCTCAACCCCGGTCGTCCGAAGACGTCCGGTTTGGGCTCTTCCCTCTTCGCTCGCCGCTACTGGGGGAATCTCGTTTGATTACTTTTCCTCTGACTACTTAGATGTTTCAGTTCATCAGGTGTGCCTTCCGTAGATGATACGACTTGACTCGTACCGGGTTGCCCCATTCGGAGATTCATGGATCAATGCCTACTTGCGGCTCCCCATGACTTTTCGCAGCTTATCGCGTCCTTCATCGGCTCGAAGCGCCCAGGCATCCGCCGTATGCCCTTTGTAGCTTAACTTAT